>NZ_JBJKTM010000012.1:1123-66755 GCF_046580785.1 Latilactobacillus sp. VITA-14 | reverse complement strand
GTGCTAGTGCGCCACGTTGAAAACGTGATAAAGTAGATGTACCCAAAGTAATCACTCCCTATATTGGTTGGAATTAGCTACTACCATTGTAAGTGATTGCTTTGGGCTTTTTAATTTCTGTTCGGATTAATTATAGAATTTGCCAAGTTAATGGATATCAAGATACGGTCGTTTTTAAAAAAATGGCCGTATTTTTTAGAGTTTAAAAGTTGACAGAAATAAAATGAGTGGTAACATTTAGCTATTCAATGATTACGTTGAATAGATTTAATTTGAAAATGCTGTGGAGGAACACTAATGGAAAAATTATCGGTTATGAGTAAAATAGCGCTAGATACAAAATTAAAACAGGGTAAATATGTATTGGTTTTTATGGCGGATTGGTGTCCCGACTGCCATTTTATTAAGCCACACTTACCAGAAATTGAGGCTGATTTTTCGGAGTATCACTTTATCCATGTTGATCGTGACGAAAATATTGATTTAACGCAGGACTTAAATATCTTCGGCATTCCCAGTTTTATCGCTTATCAAGATGGTCAAGAAATTGGTCGATTAGTTAATAAAGAACGTAAAACAAAAGCAGAAGTTGAGCAATTTTTAAATAATATTGCGACTAATGGGAGTGCAGACAAATGATGGACTATGACGTTATTGTAATCGGTGCTGGACCTGGAGGCATGACTGCGGCGATGTACGCTGCACGGGCTAATTTGAAAGTAGCAATGCTTGATCGTGGTGTTTATGGTGGTCAAATGAATAATACAGATGATATTGAAAACTATCCGGGTTATCAGTCGATTAAAGGCCCCGAATTGGGAGAAAGAATGTATGAAACTGCTACTAATGCGGGGGTCGAATTTGTTTATGGCGATGTTCAAGAGGTGACAATTGATGAGCAACAGACTAAGCATATTCGGACTGATAGTGATGATTTCACAACTAAAGTAGTGATTATTGCAACAGGATCAACGAACCGCAAGTTGGGGGTTTTAGGGGAAGAAAAATACTCTGGTAAAGGGATCTCGTATTGTGCAGTTTGTGATGGGGCTTTCTTTAAAAATAAAGATGTGACGGTAGTTGGTGGTGGTGATTCCGCTATTTCGGAAGGTCTATATTTAGCCAATATTACCAAGAATGTTAACGTGGTTCATCGCCGTGATGAATTACGCGCCCAAAAGGTGCTTCAAAACCGAGCCTTTGCAAATGATAAGATGGCTTTTACGTGGCATGCGGGTGTCACTGAAATTATGGGTGATGATCAACATGTGACGGGGGTTAGGATGTTAGATAATCAAACTGGGGAAGAAAAAGTAATCAATACTTCCGGTGTTTTCATTTATGTTGGGAATGTCCCTAACAGTCAAATGTTTAAAAAGCTCAATATTACAGATGAAGCTGGCTGGATTATGACAGATACCGAAATGGCAACGTCAATTCCTGGAATTTATGCCGTTGGAGATGTTCGCCAGAAAAAATTACGTCAAATTACAACGGCAGTTGGGGACGGCGGAATCGCTGGGCAAAATGCTTTTGAATATATCGAACGCTTAAATTATGAGGCAACAATTAAACAATAGAGGATGGTTATTGAAATGGAAATTAAGTATTGGTCTGATATCGCGTGTCCTTTTTGTTATATCGGTTCAAATCGGATGAAGCGTGCAATGAAAGAAATTGGAATTTACGATGACACACAATTAGAATTTAAATCTTTTGAGTTAGATCCAACGGCTCCTAAAGAGACAACTGAAGGCTATATTAATCACTTTACGCAAGGTAATCAGGCTCTGGAAGCACAAGCAAAAGATCAAATGGCTTATATTGAACAAATGGCTAAGGATGATGGCTTGCCAATGGCAATCAATCGCGTGGTCCCAACGAATACCGTTGATGCACACCGATTGATTAAGTTAGCGGAAAGTAAGGGGAATCCAACGTTGATGGAGAATGTTATCAAACGTTTCTATCAAGTCTACTTTAATGATGGGCAATCAATCGCGGATTATGCTGTTTTGTTAGCGGCTGCTACTGAAGTTGGCCTAGATAAAAATGAAGTGAGTCAGGTTTTAAATTCAGATGACTATCGCCAAGCGGTACTGGATGATGAAAATGAAGCACAGCGGTTAGGCATTCATGCCGCCCCTTATTTTGTGATTAATAATAAATATTCGATTAGTGGCGCACAACCCTATGACGCTTTTGTAAAGGCGCTTAAACAAATTCAATTAGAGGAGTAATAATAACAATGATCGATAATCAGTTTGAAACAATTGAAATTACCGGTAATAATTCTGAAGCGGGTATCTGTGGTTCGGATGGCTGCCTAATTGCAGATCACCAGGACACCGATAATCAAGAAAATGATAACAACCAGAAGATTAGCTAAAATGGAGCCCCTTACTATTGAAAAATCGAATGGTAAGGGGCTATATTTTGGCAAAATATAGGGTCTTATAGTAGTCTAAATTTGTATATTCAGGTAAACTAATTAAAATTGTTTGTTGAGAATGGTGGAATTTAGATGATACCGAACTGTTTAACAACCGGTGATGAAATTCGTGTTATCGCGCCTAGTAATAGTTTGCAAAGTGTTGGCGGATATGTGGCTAATCAACCGGCGAATGATCGATTGAGTGCACTTGGTTATCAGGTGACGTTTGGGCAGCATGTCTTGGTAATGGACCAATTCAATTCTAGTCCAATTGAAGCGCGGGTTGCCGATTTGCACGCTGCTTTCATAGATGACAATGTCAAAGCGATTTTAGCGGTGACTGGTGGGTATAACAGCAATGAGTTACTTCCCTATATCGATTTTGATTTGATTGCAAGCCATCCTAAAATAATCTGCGGTTATTCCGATTTTAGCGCGCTGGCAAATGCGATGACAGCTAAGACAGGCTTGATAACGTATTATGGACCATCCTATATTTCTTTTAAATTGGTAGATCAATTGGGCGATTATCAAGCGCATAATTGGCAAAAAGTCATGACGCAGGAAGCTGGACCAATTCGGTTGGCGGCTTCCAAAGAGTGGTCGAGTGATGCGTGGTACTTACCGAATGCAGCGCGGGATTACCAGCCTAATCGTTGGCAGAGTTATACGTCTGGCTGTGTAACTGGGACGTTAGTGGGCGGTAATTTAAATACACTTTATACATTACAAGGGACAGCCTATCAACCGGATTATAATGATCAAGTGTTATTGATTGAGTGCTCAGGTGGGTCAGACCCGTTTGATTTTTCACGCAATTTGGCGGCGTTGTTACAGAGTATGGAACACCCAAAGGCCCTGATTATCGGTCGCATTCCAACCGATGTCGCGCTGAGTGAGACAGATTTAATCGCTATTTTGAATAAGTTTCCGATTTTGAAAACAATCCCCGTTTTGTACAACGTGAATGTCGGTCATACGCAGCCGATTTTAACATTACCGATTGGACAGTCAATCACGGTCAATGCGACAGAGGGCTGGTTACAAATTGAACCGGAATAGTAAAAAGAACGGCCAACTATATTAGTTGGCCGTTCTTTTTAGAGTAATGCTAAAGTTCGTTGCAGTTCCGGTTCTTGTTCAAGTTTTGCGAGTGGTAGGTCATGGGTCACTTGATGGTCTTCATTAAAGACGACCACCCGTTTAGCGACTTGTTTGACTTGAGCTAGGTTGTGGCTTGCAATTAAAATCCCTTTTCCGGCTTGATTGAGTTGTTGGAGCAAGTGGATAATCAGCGTTTGGTAGGCGGCTGATAGGCCGTTGAATGGTTCATCGAGCACAATTATTTCAGGATTCATCGTTAAAACACTGCCCAAAGCGACAAGTTTTTTTTCGCCACCGGAAAGTTGATAAGGCACGCGATCAGCTAAGTGTTCGATTTGTAACAACGCGAGGCAATCGTCAACGCGGGTTTGCACTTCATCTGGGTCTAAGCCCATCTGTTCTGGACCAAAAGCGAGTTCGGCGCGCACCGTTTCGTTAAATAATTGAACGTCACTATTTTGGAACACAAAGCCGATTGCGCGGTGGAGGGCAGTCGCCTGTGCAGGCTTTTTGAGGAAGCGGGCATCGACAAGTTGGTCTTTAAAATAATATTGGCCTGTGCTTGGCTGAATCAAACCGTTAATTAATTTAAACAGCGTCGATTTTCCGGAACCATTAGGCCCCATAAACGCGACGGCCTCGCCTACTTGAATGGTTAGTGAGATGTCGTTAAGACTGTCGGTTTGTGTATAGGCGTAGTGAATGTGTTGTAAATTCAGCATCTGATTACCTCCGAATGAAACAGAATAGGCAAAATAGCCCTAGATCCCAGCTGATTAAGCGCCAGTCGTAGCGATTCACTGTTAGCGGCGTCCGTCGGGTGACTTGTCCGGTGTAGCCCCGGAGAATCATCGCATCGTATAACGCGGCAATGTAGTTGCGGGAACTTAAGTAGAGGCGGCCAATCAGTGAACCGACTAAATTTTGCCGTTGGTGGCTTTTACCAGTTGAGCGTAGCCGAATTGCCCAGAGGGATTCTTGTAAAAATTGGGCGAGCAAGTGGCTGTATTTCAGACTAATTTCGAGTGTCAAAATGAGCAGACTGGGGAGTCTTAATTGACGTAAAGCAACAATAAAAGCGGGCCAAGTGATCGTCTCGAGAAAAAAAGCAATATTTAATAACATGATTTCAGTCCGTACGATAAATAAAAGCGTTGTGGCGACTTGGCCGAGCCAAAAATTCGGTAGAATTAATAAAATCGCAATGATACTGATATCACCGACGCGTTTAAAAAGCGGCCATAAATGCTGGCTTGGTAAGCGGCAAATTCGAATTAACGTCAATAAACCAATCAACCAAATTAAAAGTAGACTATGGGTTAACACGAGAATGATGAGTGTCACCAATAAACTAATCAGTTGAATACCAGGCGTTTGATGGGCGATTAAAGGTTGAGGTTTTGTTTGATTAAAGCGCCGCAGCAAACGATCACTAAAGCGCAAATTTTGAATTAAAAAACGGTCGAATTGCGCGACCGTTTTGGGCGTAGCTTCCGTTGTTTGAAGCCAAGTTGGTAATTTAGGATTGGGTTGAATAATGATTCATCACCAGTTTTCCGATAAGATAAAAAACAATGACGGCTGTTACCGCTGATAAGATGTAGCCAAGTGATAGTGGAACGCCAGCAACTGTGTAGTCACTAAAGAGGGCATTAAAGTTTAAGCCATGGGCCATACCACTTGGTAGACTGTGACCTAGGTGATCATGTTTGAGTTGTGCAATGAGTTCGCTTGCGCTCCATTCGCCCCAAGCAGTACCACTAGCTAATAGGCCAATCGGCGATAAGATAGTCAATAGGCCGATGAAACTGTAAAGCGCGTGATGTAAGCGACGGCTGGTTTGTGGATTAACTGTTTGACGTGGTGCAACGAACAGTTCGTTAGGTGCAACCCGGCAAATGAATTGATAAACGGCGAGGGTAAAGCCGGCTTCAACCCAACCAGCGACTAATAAATGAGCGAACAACATGGCTGGAATTGCAATGTGTAACGGATAAGGGGCATACATGGGTTGGCCAGCTGCGTTATGCGCAACGAGCGGTTGCAGACCAAGTTCAATACCGGCCATTAATGCGGCGGCATTAATCCCGAGATATGCGCCAACTACGACTCCCACTTTGGGATGGTGTGCTTTTTGGAATAGTCGATAGAGACCATAGCCGACAAATGGCATGATAATGGCCATGTTGAAAATATTGGCCCCGAGTGCAAGAATCCCACCATCACCAAATAAAAAGGCCTGCATGATGAGTGCAATCGTTACAGCTAGACTAGCGGCGTACGGCCCAATGAGAATCGCTAATAGGGTTGCACCAACAGCATGGGCGGTTGTACCGCCAGGAATTGGCACGTTAAACATCATCATCAAAAACGATAGTGAAGCGGAAATCCCTAACATGGGTACCGTTTCTTTTTTTTCGGTGACTTGGTATTTAACTTTCTTGAGTGCCAAGCCAATGACTGGAATAGCGGCCGCTGCAAGCACGGCACACGTTTGGGGACTTAAATAATTATCTGGAATATGCATACATAAAAACCTCCACTGATTTGTTCTCGACTATTAAGGCTACGCGTCTCATAGCCGTTTTCAATCACGAATCATGTTTACATATGTTAACAAATCGCTAATTGGCGATACTATCAAGCAAGTAACTGACATCTTTGATTAAGAATTTATGCTCGGTGGTTTCAATCACGCCGTCTTTTTTGAGTTGGTTGAGCATGCGATTGACACTACTGCGCGAGCTAATTCCGCAGAAGCCGGCAATGTCTTCGTTAGTAACGACGAAGTCAATCAGGATGCCATCGCGGCGTTTCTTACCAAAGAGATCAATTAAGCTGTATAAGAAGGCACACAGCCCGCCGTTTTTACCATTCATTACCATTTTTTGCAAGCGATAAATATTCTCGGATAATTTTTTACGATAGTAATTTTTAACGTAATTCTGTAACTCGGGGGTGGCATTCACGTAGTTCCAGAAGGTCACGCGGTCAATCTGATAGAAAGTTGCTTCCTCTGTTTCAACGCGAACGTTAAACGGTTGATCCGTATATTTTGAAATTTCATCCCGTAAAAGTGAAATGACATCCGGCTGGGTAATGTAAGAGAGATTGAATTCACGACCGTCTTGTAAAATGATCGAGTTTTTAATCACGCCTTTTTTCAGAATATAAGTATACCGTTCTTCCAAACCGTGGTACGTCAAGTATGTGTGCTTCTTTTTGGTAATCACTGGGACGTGACGTTCCTCTAAAAAGTTAATTAAAAATTCAATGTCTGTTAAAACCATAATGCATCTGCCTACCCTTTGTGCTGATTTATTATATCTGCTAATCATTAAATAACTTTAATCTAAATTATACGTTTTGAAGACTATAAAGTTGTTATCATTTGTTACACCTAAAAGTAATAATGAAATGTTGTTCATAAATTATATCGCATCCTTTTCAGAAAATCTGTATAACTATGGACGTAGCTTTAAAAAAGCATTCAATCAGCATTGAGAAAGGAAGTCCTATAGTTTGGTAGCCATTAAATTACCTTACGATCAAAAAATTATCACGGCTAATATTGCAGACGCGAATTTTGCCGGGAAGCTTGTTTCACAAGCTGCTACGTATCAAAATCCAATGAGCGAAGCCGAAACGGTTGAAAAATCATTGGACAATCCCATTGATAGCCCTAAGTTAGAAGAGTTGGCTAAAGGGAAAAAGAATATCGTGATTATCAGTTCTGATCATACACGACCAGTTCCTTCACATATCATCACGCCGATTTTACTAAGACGGATTCGTTCTGTAGCACCAGATGCACGGATTCGGATTTTAGTTGCGACTGGGTTTCATCGACCATCAACGCACGAAGAATTGGTTAACAAATATGGTGAAGAAATCGTTGCAAATGAAGAAATCGTCATGCATGTTTCAACCGATGACAGCTCAGTTGTGAAAATCGGTCAATTGCCATCAGGTGGCGATTGCATTATCAATAAAGTCGCTGTTGAAGCTGACTTATTGATTTCTGAAGGTTTCATTGAATCCCATTTCTTCGCTGGTTTCTCAGGCGGGCGGAAGTCTGTTTTACCGGGTGTGGCTTCATACAAAACAATTATGGCCAACCACTCAGGTGAATTCATCAATTCCCACTATTCAAGAACCGGGAATTTAATGCATAACCCAGTCCACAAAGATATGGTTTATGCCGCTAAACAAGCTGGGCTTGAATTCATCTTGAACGTTGTTTTAGATGAAGACAAGCACATCATCGGTTCATTCGCCGGTAATTTAGAAACAGCGCACAAAAAAGGCTGTGACTTCGTTGAAAGTTTATCAGAAGTCGACAAGATCGATTGTGATATCGCCATTTCAACAAATGGTGGCTATCCACTTGATCAAAATATTTACCAAGCCGTTAAAGGGATGACTGCTGCTGAAGCGACGAACAAACAAGGTGGCGTGATTATCATGGTCGCTGGTGCACGTGACGGGCATGGTGGTGATGGGTTCTATCACAATATTGCTGACGTTAAGGATCCTAAAGAATTCTTAGACCAAGCAATCAATACACCACGGCTTGAAACGGTCCCTGATCAATGGACATCACAAATCTTGGCTCGGATTCTGGTCCAACATCATGTGATTTTCGTGTCAGATTTGGTTGATCCACAATTAATTACAGACATGCATATGGAATTGGCAACCAGTTTAGATGCAGCGTTAGAACGGGCCTACGAGATTGAAGGGGCAGATGCCAAAGTGACAGTGATCCCTGATGGTTTAGGGGTTATTGTGAAATAACAATAGAAAGAATGAGTAGTTTGGACACAACAAATGAGCTACAACAGCTTTTAGAAGCTGTTGCAAACCAAAAAGTCAGTGTGACAGAAGCAACAAAGCAACTGGCACATGCGCAGACCATTGATGATTTAGGCTTTGCCAAGGTTGATTTAAGTCGGCAAAAGCGCAATGGCTATCCGGAAGTGATTTATGGCGCCGGTAAAACGGCGGACCAAATCATTGGCATCATTGGTTCGTTAAAACGACATGCCGAAAATATTTTATGTACGCGAGTTTCCCCAGAAAAGTACGCTGCGATTCAAGAAGCGGAACCGACAGCAATGTACTGTGAAATGGCGCAATGTGTAGTGCTGATGGTTGACCCACTACCAACCACGGATCACTATATCGCCGTTGTCACAGCGGGGACTTCCGACATGGCAGTGGCCGAAGAAGCGGCGGTCACTGCAGAAGTATACGGTAATCAAGTTAAACGAATCTATGATGTTGGTGTGGCGGGCATTCATCGCTTGTTTGAACATTTGGATGAAATTCGCCAAGCCCAAGTTGTCATCGTGGTCGCCGGTATGGAAGGGGCCTTAGCCAGTGTGGTTGGTGGGTTGATCGAAAAACCTTTGATTGCCGTGCCAACCAGTATTGGCTATGGCACTAACTTTGGCGGACTAACAGCGCTGATGACCATGCTCAATAGTTGTGCGTCCGGGATTACCGTCGTCAATGTCGATAACGGCTTTGGTGCGGGCTACTCAGCAAGTATGATCAATCATTTAAGTGACACGGAGGATGACAAATGAGAACTCTTTATTTAGACGCATTTTCAGGAATTAGTGGGGACATGTTCATCGGCGCTTTGCTCGATTTAGGGGTTGATTTCAAACAGTTTGAAACAGAATTGGCTAAGTTGAATGTCCCTGGCTACCACCTCCATGCAGAACGGATTGCTAAAAGTAGTATTTATGGCACCGATTTTGACGTCCATTTGCCAGAAGCCATGCACAAGGATGAAGGTTTTATTGAAACAACACCGGCACAGCATCAACATCCGCATACACACGCAGCTAGCCATGCACACACGCATCAACACGCAAATGGACACACGCACAGCCATGGTGATGACGTCCGACATTTAAAAGACATTGAAGCCATCATCGATCACAGTGATTTAAGCGATTATGTTAAAACGAACGCCAAACAAGTTTTTACAGAAATTGCGCAATCAGAAGCGGTCGTTCATGACCTACCATTAAGTGATGTTCATTTTCATGAAGTTGGGGCGCTTGATTCAATCGTCGATATTGTTGGAGCGTTTGTCGCCCTCGAATTATTGGCAGTTAATCAAGTCTATTCATCCGAATTAACGGATGGGAGTGGCTTTATCAAAGTCGCGCATGGCATGATGCCCGTACCAGTCCCCGCTGTGATGCAAATGCGCGTCGGTAGTGCGATTCCAATTAAACAAAACCCAGACTTGCAGACCGAATTGATCACGCCAACTGGGATGGGGATTGTCAAAACGATTGTCGACCAATTCTGTCCAATCCCAGACGATCAAACGATCATTAAAGTCGGCTATGGTTTTGGTAATCGGGAAACACCGCAACTCAATGCATTACGCGTGATGTTGTGCGAAAAAAAAAACTAAGCCAACAGGTTGTTAAAACCGATGCCGATCAGATTTTAGTGTTGGAGGCCAACATTGATGACCAGTCAGCAGAAAGTTTAGCGCCGGTTTTGGATTTATTGATGGACAATGGGGCGCTCGATGCCTTTTTCAGTCCAATTCAAATGAAGAAAAATCGGCCCGCAATTAAGCTAACGGTCATGATTCATCCAGCCGATCAACAAGCCATGACTTATCTGATCTTAAAACACACAGCAACTGTTGGTGTGCGTTACCAGACGATGGGGCGCACCATTATGCCACGTCATTTTATCACTGTAGCCACGCGCTTCGGCGATATTCGGGTCAAAATCGTGAACTATGACGATCTCGAAAAATATAGTCCAGAGTTCGACGATTGTCTAGCTGCCGCCAAGGCGCATGACGTGGCACTTAATCAAGTTTATCTTGCTGTTTATCAGAGTATGCCCGAGTCGGGTCTATCCTGATGTAACGCGTTAAAGCTATCAAAATTTAGATATTAAATCGTTATTATTTGGAGGAATTTATTCATGATTCATCAGTTATTAGCAGAATTCATGGGCACAGCGCTCATGATCATTTTCGGGGTTGGGGTTCACAGTGATGAAGTCCTCAAAGGTTCAAAGTATCGTGGCTCAGGTCATTTATTTGCCATTACAACATGGGGGTTTGGGATTACAGTTTCATTATTCATTTTCGGAGATGTTTCAATTAACCCAGCCATGGTGTTAGCACAATGTATCTTAGGCAACGTTTCATGGGCAATGTTTATCCCTTACTCAGTTGCTGAAGTCTTGGGCGGGGTTGTCGGTGCAGTTATCGTCTATATCATGTACGCTGATGAATTTAAAGCATCAGAAGGCAATGTCGATCCTGTTGCGGTTCGTAACATCTTCTCAACAGCACCTGGTATCCGGAATTTACCACGGAACTTCTTCGTTGAATTTTTCGCAACATTTGTTTTCATTTCATCAATTATCGCCATTACACAAATCAAGACACCTGGGATTGCACCAATCGCAGTTGGGTTACTTGTTTGGGCAATTGGGATGGGGATGGGCGGTCCTACCGGATTTGCAATGAACCTTGCGCGTGATATGGGTCCTAGAATTGCTCACGCGCTTTTACCAATTAAAAATAAAGCCAACTCAGATTGGCAATACGGGATTATCGTGCCCGGAATTGCACCATTTGTTGGTGGTCTATGTGCCGCACTCTTTATGCGGAGTTTCTTTGGCATCTAATTTAATCGGAGGAATCAACCATGCGTGAACAAATTAAACAAACGCAAAACATGATGGTCGACTTATTCGAAGTCGCTGCTCATGCCTCACAACCGGGGACAATCTCAACCAGTTTAATTGAAGCGCAACAAGCGCTTTTAACAGCAGAACAACTTTATGGTAGCCTTGATGACGCGCAACAAACCGCTAGTCAATCAACTTTCAAAAACTTTGTTGATAGTGCCGCGCATTTAAACTTGATGATCGTCAAGAGTTTAGATAATAACGATTTGGTGTATGCCGATCGGATTCAAAATGAATTAACAGCTTTAAAACAATTAATCTAATGATATAGAAAGAAGTCTTTAACAATGAATACATTATCTGAAAAAAAAGCAATGTTAACTGTCAGTTTACAACAAATGGAAAAAGTGATTGTTGCCTTTTCTGGTGGGATTGATAGCACATTAGTTTTAAAAATGGCTTTAGAAACACTCGGCAAAGAAAACGTCTTAGCAGTCGTTGCTAACTCAGAATTATTCACAGACGAAGAATTTAACAAAGCCATCGACTTGGCACATGATATGGGCGCGAATGTCGAAACAACAACATTGAACTACTTATCTGACGAACACATTGCCAACAACACACCAGAAACATGGTATTACAGCAAGAAGATGTTCTATACACAATTGAACCAAATTGCTGCTGAAAAAGGCTTTGACCACGTTTTAGATGGTATGATCATGGATGATAACAGCGACTTCCGTCCAGGTTTACGGGCCCGTGACGAAGCTGGCGCAGAAAGTGTCCTTCAAACAGCTGGTTTTTATAAGATTGATGTCCGTCAATTAGCAAAGACATTAAACTTAAATAACTGGAATAAAGTAGCGAGCTGTTCAGTTTCTTCACGCTTTCCATATAACACAGCCTTAACTGAAGCCAAAATTGCTCAAGTGATGCAATCTGAAAAATTCTTGCGTGATTTAGGTTTTGCAACGGTTCGTGTTCGTTACCACGAATCAATCGCCCGGGTTGAAGTCCCAGAAGCACAAATTGCTGACTTCTTAACCCACAGCGAACAAATCAACCAAGCATTACAACAAGCTGGTTTTGAATTTGTAACGGTTGATTTAGCTGGTTTCAAGAGTGGCCGGATGAATGAATCATTAACAGCAGATCAAAAAGCAGCTTTAATGACTGCTTAATCTGAGATTAAGTGTTTTAAAGGCTGGGACAAGGTATCTTTGTCCCAGCCTTTTTTGGTAGCGAAAAGTGTTTATCCGTGCTTTAAAAGCGAACTATGTTAAACTATTATAGATACTTTTTAAAATGAGGCGAAAAATTGTGAAACATATTTATTTAGATAACGCGGCAACGACACCCATGGCCCCAGAAGTCATTGCGACGATGACCGAACAGATGCAGGCCGATTTCGGGAATGCATCGAGCACCCATTATTTTGGGCGCCAAGCCCACACGGTGTTGGATACCAGCCGCCATACTTTGGCACAGAGCATTCATGCGAAAGATAACGAGCTTATCTTAACGAGTGGGGCAACCGAAAGTAATAACACGGCAATCCTTCAGACAGCCAAACTGCGTGCTAAAGAAGGCAAGCGGATTATTACAACGGCAATTGAACATCATTCCGTTTTAAAACCGATGGCCTATTTAGAAACGCAAGGGTTTGATGTGATTTACTTACCCGTCAACGAACAAGGGGTGATTGATCTCGCAGATTTGAAGGCGGCTTTAACGCCCGAAACGATTCTAGTATCGATTATGATGGGCAATAACGAAGTCGGCAGTCATATGCCAATTCACGAAATTGGTGAACTTGTCCGCGACTCAAACGCCTGGTTCCACACAGATGCTACGCAAACGTATGGCTTATTAGATATCGATGTGCAAGCTGACAATATCGATTTACTGGCAGTTTCAGCCCACAAGATCAATGGACCTAAGCAAATCGGCTTCCTCTATGTCAACGACGCGATTCATTTACCATCATTTGTCCTAGGTGGCGAACAAGAAAAGAAGCGCCGCGCAGGGACTGAAAATGTGCCCGCTGTAGCTGGTTTTGCGAAAGCAGTTGAATTATTGACCCCAGCGGTTAAAGCAGACCTACAAGCACGGTATGCTGGATTCAAACAGCAATTACTAGCTGATTTAAAAGCCAACGACATTGATTTTGCGCTGAACGCAGAAGAAGCTGATCAAGTCGGGCATGTTGTGAACCTCTGGATTAAAGGTGTTTCAACCTATGTCTTGCAGATGAATCTTGATTTAGCAGGCTTTGCAATTTCAGGTGGTTCGGCATGTACTGCTGGCGATTTGGAACCCTCACACGTGTTGATCGCGATGTATGGTGAGGATAGCCCGCGCGTTGCCGAAAGCATCCGGATTAGTTTTGGTCACGAAACATCGAGCGAAGACGTCGCTGCTTTTGCCGAAGCGCTCACGAAGATTGTGAAACGCAATTTAGCAAAGCAAGCCGCTAAGGGGTAGGCAGCGTTTACGTGCTTGTGCTAAAATAGACTTATTCAGTGTATGGAGGTTAGGCAGATGGCTTTATTAAAAACAACAGCAACGGTTTTGGGGAGTACGGTGCAATATCGACTCAATCCCGCCGTTAAAAAATACACATTAAGAGATGTTGGCTTTGTGCCCACAAACAATGGTAACTTCCAGATGGAACGGCCATTAGATCCTAATTCACCATTTAACAGTGCGATTAAGTTGAAGATGACAATTGGTAAAGAGTTACAGACGTTGAAGATGTCTGTCACCTCTCCAGATGGCTTACATCCAGTCGATATTTTCAAGAGTGAAAAGAATGCTGAAAACGTCGAACAATTTAATTTTATTATTGCTAACTTAGTGGCACGTGAAGTGTTAATTAAAGAAGGCTAAATAACGTTTTAAGAGCGGTTTACCAGGAGTTTGATAGGTAAACTGCTTTTTTACGTTTAACTTATGAAAAGTGAGTGTTTTAGTTTGAAATATTAACCAAGATTGCTATAATGGTAAGTACTGGAATTCACGACCTTCAAATCGTAGAAAACTAGAATCTATTTGAAATGATGGTGATATTGTGGTTGACCACAGTAATACACGAGTCGTCGTTGGTATGAGCGGCGGGGTGGATTCATCTGTCACAGCATTGTTGTTAAAGCAACAAGGATACGATGTGATTGGTGTTTTCATGAAAAATTGGGACGATACAGATGAAAATGGTGTCTGTACCGCAACGGAAGATTATGAGGATGTTGCCAAGGTTGCTTCTAAAATTGGCATTCCTTATTATTCCGTCAACTTCGAAAAAGAATATTGGGACCGCGTGTTCGAATATTTCTTAGACGAATACAAACACGGCAGAACGCCTAATCCAGACGTCATGTGTAACAAAGAAGTGAAATTCAAGGCTTTCTTAGATTACGCAATGGAATTAGACGCTGACTTCATCGCAATGGGCCACTATGCTCAGATTGAACGCGATGATAACGGCATCGCGCACATGTTGCGTGGCGGTGATAGCAATAAAGATCAAACTTATTTCTTGAGCGCTCTTTCTCAAGATCAATTACAAAAATCAATGTTCCCAATCGGTCACATGCAAAAAGCAGAAGTGCGTCGGTTAGCTGAAGAGGCTGGCTTAGCAACTGCTAAGAAGAAGGACTCAACCGGGATTTGTTTCATCGGTGAACGGAACTTCAAGCAATTCTTAGGCGAATACTTACCAGCACAACCCGGTAAGATGATGACGGTCGACGGTCTTGAAAAAGGCACCCATGACGGTCTAATGTACTACACGATTGGTCAACGCTCCGGTCTTGGAATCGGTGGCGGTGGCGAATCCAATGATCCATGGTTCGTTGTTGGTAAAGATTTAGACAAAAACATTTTATATGTTGGTCAAGGCTACCATAATGAATTACTCTATGCTGATCAATTAGATGCAAGTAATATTTCTTGGATCACACCAGTTGATCATGGGACAGATTTCCACGTGACGGCTAAGTTCCGTTACCGTCAACAAGACGTCGGCGTAACCGTCCACATGACATCTGACACAACTGCAACGGTTGTCTTTGATGATCCAGTGCGTGCGATTACTCCTGGTCAAGCGGTTGTCTTCTATGACGGCGCAGAATGTTTAGGTGGCGGCACAATTGACGTGGCTTATAAGGCTGCGAACGATGATGCTGACATGAAAGTATTACAATATATCTAATTTAATCGTTAAAAGTGCTGATAAACTTATGTTTATCAGCACTTTTTTTGTGGGTTTGTTCAATAAGTGGTCAACGACCTTTTTTAGAATAAAATCACAATATAACGTTTAAAACATAAGTGGTTATTCGTTTTAGATTGTGAAATTAATTTAATAGCTGGAGGCGGTTGACTTTTCGAAACTAAGTGGCGTACAATATAGTTACGCGCTAGTTGCGTAATATTTCACAAATTCTCAACGATTAACCGTCGTTTTTTGGATATTTCTAGGAGGTAACATGATGAAAGTAGCAGTTATTGGTTGTACACACGCAGGGACATTTGCAACACAAGCAACATTGGCAGAACATCCTGATTGGGATGTAACGGTTTATGAAACACACGATAATTTATCATTCTTATCATGCGGGATTGCCCTTTGGGTGGGCGGCCATGTAGCCGATCCTCAGAAAATGTTCTATTCAAATCCAGAAATGTTAGCGCAAGCGGGCGCTCACATGAAGATGCAACACACTGTTTTAGAAGCTGACTTAGATCAAAAAATATTACGCGTTAAGAACCTAGTAACGGAAGAAGAAACAACCAAAAAATTTGATAAAATCATCGTCACAACAGGCTCATCACCTGTGATTCCACCAATTGAAGGCATTGACAATCCGAACGTTAAGCTCTGCAAGAACTGGGCGCATGCCAATGAATTGAAGAAGAGCGCCCCAGATGTGAAGAGTGTTATCGTGATTGGTTCAGGTTACATCGGTGCCGAATTGGCAGAAGCCTATGCAACAACTGATAAGCAAGTGACATTAATCGATGCATTACCACACGCACTCGGCAAGAATTTCGATCCTAATATCTCAGAAATCGTGGAACAAGATTACCGTGACCACGGTGTAACCCTCGCGCTTAGCGAAAAAGTGGTCAGTTTCTCAGGGACGGATCAAGTCACTGTTAAAACTGATAAGAACGAATACACAGCCGACATTGCAATTTTATGTGTTGGCTTCCGCCCAAATACTGGCCTTTTCAAAGGGCAAGTTGATATGTTAGGTAACGGTGCGATTTTGACGGATGAATACATGCAAACGTCTGTTAAGGATGTTTATGCAGCCGGCGATTCAGCAGCTGTTCATTACAATCCAACGCAAAAAGCAGATTACATTCCATTGGCAACCAACGCTGTTCGTCAAGGCCTTTTAATCGGCCGCAACATCGAAACACCAACTGAAAAATACATGGGCACGCAAGCAACCTCTGCCGTTGAATTATTTGGTCGCACCTATTCAGGGAGTGGCCTAACAGTTGAAGGCGCGAAAGTGCGTGGGATTGAAGTCGCTACAACAACGTTAGAACAAGATTACCGCCCTGATTTCATGCCATCCACGACACCGGTTTTGATGAACTTAATGTGGGATCCTAAGACGCGTCAAGTATTGGGTGGTTCATTCACAAGTATGTATGATATTGCTCAAGCAGCGAACGTCATTTCAATGGCCATTCAAACGAAGATGACGATTGATCAATTAGCAATGGTTGACATGTTCTTCCAACCAAACTACGATCAACCAGTCAACTACGTCAACGCAATTGCAATGCAAGCTGTCGCAGAAAGTAAATAAAAGAGTGTGTAAGTAAGCGTTCATATTTTGAGGATTAACTGGATTTGGCAAATAGGGTTAACCGCAGAAATATGCCTACTGAAACACGTTTAGAGCAACTAATAGATGAAACCGCTAGGATAAAAAGTATTTTTATCCTAGCGGTTTTTTTGATGGCGTTTTACAGGAAAAATGCTTGCTTTATTAGTCGATTGACTTGAATTTAGGGCGTAACTCTTTCATAATGAAAAGTAAGTTATTTTAAGGAGAGAACGCATGACAACCTTATATTTTATCCGCCACGGTAAGACTGAATGGAATTTGGAGGGCCGCTATCAAGGTGCACGCGGTGATTCACCATTATTAGACAGTAGTTACGTTGAAATTGAAGAATTAGCCACATTTTTAAAGCCCATTCATTTTGATCATTTATATACGAGTCCGTTAAAACGCACACAGGTAACGTCTACTGCGCTAAAACGAGACCTAGGGCAGGATTTTCCGATTACGGTTGTTGATGCACTCCACGAATTTAATCTCGGTCTAATGGAAGGAATGCGCTTTACGGAAGTCGAAAAACAATATCCGACAATCGTGAAAGCCTTTCGTGAAGCACCAGCGGAGTATGATCCAACTGAGATTAAAGGGGAAACCTTTGAACAAGTGATTGAACGGACGACGCAGGCAATTGACGCAATTGTGAAGGCCGCTAAACCGACTGATCATATTATTATTGTCAGCCATGGGGCAGCGATGGTGGCGATGATGCAGTCCTTACTCAAGACGCCATTGGCTCAGGTCCGCAAAGACGGCGGTGTGACAAATTCATCTGTGACCACGATGACAACTGACGATCAAGGAGCATCTTTCAAACTAATTAAGTGGAATGATACACACTTCCTCAGCAAGCAATTATCCGCAACAGATACGATATAGGAGATGATCACGTGCAAGCAATTCTAGCAAAATGGGCCGCTGGCGACCACGAAGCCGCTGTTAAAGATCTCGTACAATATTTACAAGATCACTCAGAAGACATTGAAGCTTACGTTACCCTTGCGACATTTTTAACGACGCTTAAAGATTTTGAACAAGCTGAAGCACTTTTGCAAAAAGCGTTGACGCAATTTCCTAATGAAGCTGCATTGACTTACGCATTAGGAACACTCTATTATCAAGCGGAAGCTTATCAACAAGCGGTGCCCTTGTTCATGCAGTTGGTGCAAGACTCACAATCAACAGATGCGCAGTATATGCTTGCGCAGACATATCATCAACTCGAACAGAATCCACGGGCATTGGCGTTCGCGTTGACCGTTCAAGAACAAGAACCAGACCAACTAGACGCCAATCTTTTAGTGGGCGATATTTTAACGAGCTTGGGTGATTTTGACCAAGCGCAGACCTACCTTAAAAAGGCATTGACCATTGCACCTCAAAATGGTGAAGTATTATTTAAGTATGGCTTGACGCAACTGGTCTTAGGCGCTGATAGTGAGCCTTATTTCGAACAAGCCAAGCACTATGCACCGGATTATTTTAAAAAGAATAAACAACAGTTAATTGATATTGAAGGCTTCACGCAGGCTAAAAAGCAAAAAGAATAAGGGATGGCGATTGTGGATATAGCAAAAACAGACGAAACCAAACCAACAGTCACCGGAACCGTCCAGAGTATTTTCTATGAGAGCCCGGATAATTTTTTTAAAATTCTACTCGTTAAAGTAGCATATAAGACGATTGACTGGCACGAAACAGAAATTGTGGTGACCGGGAGTTTTGGCGACATTAAAGAAGATGAACGATATACCTTCTATGGCAAAGTGGTCACTCATCCTAAATATGGCAAACAGTTTCAAGCCGATAATTACCAAGTGGACCAACCAACGACTAAGGCCGGCTTAGTCGCTTATTTGTCTGGCGAAAAATTCACAGGCATTGGGCAGAAAACGGCCGAAAAAATCGTGGATACTCTTGGAATTGACGCGATTGATAAAATATTAGAGGATCCGACGGCGTTAGAACCATTGGGGCTAAATGCGAAGAAACAAGCACAACTCGTTGAAACGCTGACGATTAATAATGGGATGGAACAGATTATTATTGGTTTAAACAACTATGGTTTTGGGAGCTCGATGGCCTATAACATCTATCAGACCTACCATGAAGATACGCTGAAGATTATCCAAGAAAATCCGTACCAACTCGTGGCTGACATTGCTGGGATTGGCTTTAAACGTGCAGATAATTTAGCGGAGACCCTCGGGTTTGCCGCTGATTCAGCCGTGCGGGTGCAAGGGGCTTTAATGCAAGCGTTAAATGAGTTGACCAATCAAGCTGGGGATACCTATACCCAGGCCAAGCCGTTATTGGCAGCTAGTATTGAGTTGATGGAAA
This sequence comes from Latilactobacillus sp. VITA-14, assembly GCF_046580785.1. NCBI lineage: Bacteria > Bacillati > Bacillota > Bacilli > Lactobacillales > Lactobacillaceae > Latilactobacillus > Latilactobacillus sp. VITA-14. Next base: position 47,327 of record NZ_JBJKTM010000012.1, on the reverse strand, counting down.
AAGCACGCAATGTTGCCATTGATCCGAACTTGGTGGCTGAACAACTGATGGCACTTGCACATGATGGGAAAGTCGTTGGTGATGAGAATCGGATTTATCCGAATGGGTTATTTAATGCGGAGTGGCAAATTGCGAACCATTTAATGCGAATTGAAAATGAACGCGATCAACTTAGCTATCCTAAACATGATCTAGATCAAGAAATTCGCCACCTCGAAAAACGGTTTAAGATGACATACGATGACGTACAAAAAGAGGCGATTAAGCTTGCGATGACTCACCGGGCGTTCTTATTAACCGGAGGACCTGGTACTGGGAAAACGACGATTATTAACGGAATCGTGACGTTATACGCTGAATTAAACGGGCTGTCATTAGATATTAATGAGTACAAAGACACGCCGTTTCCGATTTTATTGGCCGCTCCAACAGGTCGGGCCGCAAAACGAATGAGTGAAACAACGGGTTTGCCTGCTAGTACAATTCATCGCTTACTCGGAATCACTGGCCGCGAAAATAATCCAGATGTTTCCGGTAACAAAGAATTGGAAGGCGGCCTATTGATTATTGATGAAATGTCGATGGTCGATACTTACTTGTTTCGCTCATTACTACGGGCGGTGCCCAGTCATATGCAGGTTGTATTGGTTGGGGATAAGGATCAATTACCATCCGTCGGGGCAGGGCAAGTTTTCTTTGATTTATTGCAGAGTAAGGTTATTCCAGCGGTTGAATTACAACGTATTTATCGGCAAGATGACCAGTCAACGATTATTCCGTTGGCGCATGAAATTAATCAAGGCCAACTGCCAGCGGATTTGTTGAAGCCGCAAAAAGACCGCAGTTTCATTCAATGTAATCCGTATCAAATTGAATCGGTGATTGAACAAGTCGTTACTAAGGCCAAAGTGCGTGGTTTTGAAACTAAGGACATTCAAGTGCTAGCGCCGATGTACAAAGGAGCAGCCGGAATTGATCAGTTAAACCCGATGATTCAAAATATCATGAATCCAAAGCTAGATGACCGCAAAAAACAAGTTAGTATTGGTAACGTTCACTACCGTATTGGCGATAAAGTACTCCATCTGGTCAATAGTCCGGAACAAAATGTGTTTAATGGTGAAATCGGGCAGATTACGGGGATTACCTATGCTAAAAAGAGTGCGGACAAGGTTGACGAGATCACCATTGCTTTTGATAGTGCAGAAGTGACCTATAAGCGGAGTGAGTGGCACAAGATTACATTGGCTTACTGTACGTCGATTCATAAGGCGCAAGGTTCTGAATTTGAAATGGTGATTCTACCATTGGTCAATCAATACCAACGAATGCTCAAGCGAAACTTACTGTACACAGCAGTCACGCGGGCTAAATCATTGTTGATTCTGATTGGTGAACCGAGTGCTTTCCAAAAAGCAGCTCAGGAACTTTCGGCCAATCGGCAAACGACGTTAAAAGAACGGATTCAAAGTGTCTTTAACGGTGAACAACTCAGCACCGCCATTAAGGCGGCCAGTGTGGGGCAGACAGAAGCCAAAACAATTGTTGACCAGCCGGCACCACCAAGTGCGCCAGAAACGGCTGTTGATGAACAACTGAACTTAGTGCCAGAAGACGACGACGCAATACAAGAAACGCCAATCAGTTATGTCTTAACACCGACTGTTCTAACGCAACAGCAAGTGGATCCAATGATTGGGATGACCGGGGTGACACCGTACGATTTTATGCCGAAATCAAAATAGTGTATAATAGGGTAAACAACTAACGAAAAATGAGGCGAAACAATGGTTGACCAGCGATCTAATTTAGAGATTAGACCCGTGACAATTGAACATTTAGAACAATTTAATGACTTATTACGGTATGTTTTTCAAGTCACCGATCAGGAAGTTTCTGATAGTGGCTACGAAGAGGGCGAATTAGAACGCGCCAAACGTCCCGTATTAGAAAAATCTGACGTAATCGGATGGTTCAATGGGGACGAACTGATTTCACAATTAGCCATCTATCATTGCCGCGTGAACATTCATGGCCAGGTATTTAACATGGGTGGTTTGACTGGTGTCGGGACTTACCCGGAATATGCCGGTCATGGTTTGATGCATGACTTGGTTAAAGTCGGCTTGAACAAGATGCGTGAGAATAAGCAGTGGATATCGTATTTATATCCATACAGCATTCCGTTTTATCGTAAGAAAGGGTGGGAGATCATGTCTGATCACCTAACTTATGATATTCGTGATAGCCAATTACCTAAGCAACGGCCGGTAAATGGGCACGTTGAACGCCTTGATATTGACGATGAAGACGTGATTAAAACGTATCAACGGTTTGCACTAAAAAATCACGGTGCAATGATTCGTAACGAACTGAACTGGGATGAATATTGGCGTTGGGAAAATGAAGAAGAACGGATTGCTGGTGTTTATTATGATGAAAATGAACAACCCACCGGCTATGTTTTATACTGGATTGCCAACGAAGTCTTCCATATTAAAGAAATGATTTATCTTAATCAAGAAGCACGGATTGGTCTGTGGAACTTCATTGGCGCGCATTATTCAATGATTGAACATGTCAAGGGTAATCAATATCAGGATGAACCGATTTCATTCTTATTAGAAGATGGTGATATTGACCAGACGATTAAGCCATATTTTATGGCGCGGATTGTTGATGTGCGTGAATTCTTGTTGGCTTATCCGTTTGAAACGGACGGGCAAGCATTCCACATTGAATTGACCGATCCATTAGCTGAATGGAATAACGGTACGTTTGGCGTTTATTGGGATGAACAAGGAAAAGTGCAGGTCACAAGTCGCCCAGTCGGTGAACGAATTCAATGCGACATCCAGACACTAACAACAATGCTGATGAGCTATCGACGCCCATCATACTTGGCAAAGATTGAAAGACTCCAAGCCAACCGACAAGCACTAAAAAATCTCGAGAATATTATTCCAATGGACCAACCATACTTCTCGGATTACTTCTAAAGAAATGAGTGCATTCAAGTTTGGTCAACTTTTGAGCACTAGCTTAACAATGCGAATGATTGCTGAAAGCAATCGGTTGACTTGTGTTGCTAGGCACAGGAACATGATTTGAAGAGCACGTTAAAAGGCGCTGCCCCCAACTTGGAGGCAGCGCCTTTTATTTATGCTTGCTTCTTTAGCCAAAATGCCTGGCTTTTAAGACTGTAGTGAATATCAAATGTCCGGCTACCAAGTTCTTCACCGTCCATTTGCCCGAATTCTAATGTTTTTGTTTGAATCGCTAAGTTGGTTCCTTCAAAGTGATGCACCGCTTGATAGCGTGTGTGCCGACCAAACAACATCATCACAAAAAGATAGCAAAAGAAAAAGGGATTCAATTTTTCAATCACAATTAAATCAAGTTGATGGTTGTCGACCGTTGCGCTAGGCATGATGGGGACCCCTCCGCCAAAGTAGGGATGGTTAGTGGTGGTCACTAAAAAGCCACGTTTAAAATAATGATTTTGGTGATCAGCCGTGACGGTGACTTCAAATGCATCTTGGTGCATAAAAACTTTAACCAATGAGCTGATGTAAGCTAATGAGCCTAAGTGCAATCGATTTAAAAGTCGTTTATGATTTGAATGATTGGTGGTGCTGACCACGTTGGCATCAAAACCAATCCCCACATTGTTAACGAAGTAGCCATGGTCGTTCTTCGTTGTGTCATGATAATAACCTAAATCGATGGCAGTTGGCATTGTGGCCGACAAGATTTGTTCGAGTACGGTCAATGGATCACGACTAATCCCGACACCACGGGCGAAGTCATTACCCGATCCACAAGGAATGTAAGCAATCGGAATATCGCCGCGCTGAGCATTCTGGAGACCATTAATGGCTTGATTGAGCGTGCCGTCTCCACCAATAATTAATAAAATTTGATCCGTGTACTTAAACTTTGCAAATTGGAAGGCCAATTGGGTCGTGTGACCTGCGTAGTGGGAGAGTTGAAGGTCATAGTGAATTTGTTTTTGTTTTAATTGAGTTTCAATTTTAGGCCAGATACTCGCTGCCTGACCGGTACCGGCAACTTGGTTTAAAATGATGTAAAAATGGGGATTGGAGGGCATGAACAAGCCGCCTTTCAGAAAAAGTAATCTGTTGTATATTATAGCGGTTTTTACCAAATGTTGACAATAAAAACTTGCATTAAACAATAAAAAAAGCGCCAGGTCATATATTGACCTGGCGCAAAACTTATTATTCTGTACTTTGAATGATCATTGGTAAAATCATTGGGCGGCGTTCTGTTTTTTCAAACAAGAAGTCTTGTAAGCCATCAATGATTGCTTCGCGGACTTGGTTTTCAGTGACCTTGTCGTTAGCGTTAAACGTATTGACGATCATTCGGAAAACTCGGCGTTGGGCTTCGCTAATCAATTCACCTGATTCACGCATGTAGACGAAACCACGGGAGAGGATATCTGGACCAGCGAGAATGTTCTTTTCACCAAGATTGATAGTTGCCACAACAACAACCAAACCTTCTTCTGAGAGCATTTTACGATCGCGGAGCACGACATTGCCAATATCGCCAATTCCGTTGCCATCAACGTAAACGTCTTCGGCGCTAAAGTGACCAGCAACCCGCGCTGAGTCAGAAGTGAGTGCTAAGACGTCACCGTTTTCAAGGATGAAGCAGTTATCAGGTTCCACACCACATTGTTGAGCGAGTTCCGTATGGATTTTTTGCATCCGGTATTCACCATGGCAAGGCATGAAGTACTTCGGTTTGATTAACCGGAGCATTAATTTTTGTTCTTCTTGACCACCGTGACCTGACGTATGAATGTTATTCACTTTACCGTGAATAACTTCAGCACCAGCTTCTGAAAGCTTATTAATCACGTGGTTAACGCTCATTGTATTCCCAGGAATTGGATTACTTGAGAAAACAACGGTGTCGCCAGGTTGAATTGAAATTTGACGGTGAGTCCCATTGGCGATCCGGCTTAGAGCAGCCATTGGTTCACCTTGAGATCCTGTACATAGAATCATCACTTTGTCGGCGGGCAACGAATTTAATTCATTGGCATCAACTAAAGCTTCATCGGGAATATTTAAATAACCGAGTTCACGACCGTTGACAACCGCTGCTTCCATACTGCGACCAAAGACGGCAATTTTACGACCGTTAGCAATCGCAGCATCAGTGGCTTGTGAGACCCGTGAAATATTAGAAGCAAACGTTGCGAAAATAATGCGACCTTCAATTCGTTCCACAATATGGCGGATTGAAGTGCCGACGAAACGTTCTGACTTTGTAAAGTTTGGTACTTCGGCATTGGTACTATCAGACATTAAACATAAAACGCCTTCTTCACCTAAACGTGCCATTTTTTGAAGATTAGGGGAAGGTTGATTACCAACCGGGGTCAAGTCAAACTTGAAATCCCCAGTTTCAACGATTACCCCTTGAGGTGTATGAATCGCAACCCCTAAAGTATCAGGAATTGAATGGGTAGTCCGGAAGAAATCAACACTTGTTTTGCGGAATTTAAGGACGGTATCTTCGTTTAGTTCGTGTAATTCTGTTGACCGCAAAAGGCCGTGCTCTTCTAACTTACCGCGAATCAAGGCAAGTGCCAATGGACCAGCGTAGACGGGTACATTAGGGACTTGTTGCAAGAAGTAAGGTAAACCACCAATGTGATCTTCATGCCCATGGGTAATGACGAGGGCTTTGATCTTTTGTTGATTCTTTTGAAGGTATTGATAGTCTGAAATAACATAATCGATCCCTAAGAGTTCATCTTCGGGGAATTTAATGCCGGCATCAATCACAATAATTTCGTCTTGGAATTGAACACCATACATATTTTTACCGATTTCACCAAGTCCCCCTACGGCGAAAACGGCGGTTTCGTTATTCTTAATATCGAGTTTCATTTAATTAAAACTCCGTTAATTTAAAATCTTCTGATTCTTGTTCAAAAGCAAGGTGCTTACCAGATAATTCTTGTACAAATTCAATATTGTAGGGAGTATTGTCTTCAACAAGTTGGCGTGCTTCAACGGCACTGTCTGCTTCTAAATAAATCGATTTAGTTGCCTCGCGTAGAGGGCTTTGGGTTTTGTCTGCTTGGAAAAGTACTTTATAAATCAATTGTAAAACTCCTTTATTATTCATCATAGTTTTAAACGAAAGATTAACCGTCCAGGGGTTGATTACTCAACATTTAAGAATATTTTAGCATATCTTTTCGGTAAAGTATACATTGAGCGACGTGCTCTAAATAGCGTGTTTGCCTCGATTCGGTTATAATTATCATATTAGTGAGCAATAGAAGTGGGGGATTGTTATGTTAATTTGGTTGTCAGTCGTTATCATTGTCGCGTTAGCGCTTTTTTTAACCTGGTTGATTAAACGGTTACGCCGACAAAGAGCGACGCGGATTTTACAACACAGTAGTCAAGAAATTGCGGATGAAATTGCAACGGTGGCTTATCAAAAAATGCAAGCGAGTCAGCCGGATTTTTATGCACCGCAAGCCAAACTGGTTTCGAACCTGCCCACTGAAATTTGGGGCAATAATGTGATGGTCTTCGAATACCAAGTGCCCATCCGACAAACATCATCTGCATTAAAGGATGTGGCAGCCGCAATTGAGGAACAACTCAATGAAGTGGCTTACGAACGGCGGATTGCCTCCGTCAGTCCGCGTTATCCGGCTTTGCTAGTCACTGATGTGTGGTTTTTGGAAGAACAATTGCATTTTGACGTTGCTTTTATTGTCAATCGCGAAACAATCGAGTATGTTAAAGATATGGCACAGGTAGAAGATTAAATTTGAAGTTTAGAAGGAGTTTGCACCGATGAAATTAATGTGGCGCTATACGATCCGATATAAGAAATTACTATTTTGGAACTTTATTTGCGTATTTGGATTTATTCTAATCGAATTGGGGTTACCAACGTTATTAGGACAAATTATTGATAAAGGAATTAATCAACATACCTTTGGTCCTGTGTGGCAATTTGGGTTGTTGATGGTTGGAATCTGTTTAATCGGACTAATTGGCTTAATTGGCTTGGCTTATACTGGTAGCAAATTAACCACCAATATCGTCCGTGACATTCGTAACGATATTTTTAAACAAACCATGCAGTTTTCCCATAGTGAGTATGGCGAATTTGGTGTGTCTTCTTTGATTACTCGGACCACTAATGATGCTTTCCAGGTGATGCAATTTATGACCCAAGTGTTGCGGACAGGGTTTATGACCCCGATGATGATCGTCGCGAGTGCTTTCATGATTGTACGGACAAGTCAATCGCTCTCATGGATTGTATTTGCGGCAATTCCAATCCTGCTAGCGGGGGTTGTCTTGATTGGTCGCGTTTCTGAACCGATGTCGACGGAACAACAAAAAAATCTGGATGCGATTAATCTGAATCTGCGTGAGAACTTGACTGGGATTCGTGTTGTCCGTGCTTTTGTGCGGGAACAATTCCAGAAATTACGCTTTAGAAAAGTGAATGATGACTACAGTCATAGTTCTATCCGGCTGTTTACGTTGGTGGCTTTAGCACAACCGGGCTTTTCGTTCATCTTTAATATCGTATTCGTTCTAATCATTTGGCAAGGGGCTGTTCAGATTGATGGTGGTCACTTAGCGGTTGGGACGTTGATTGCGTTTATTGAATATATTTTCCACGTACTGTTTTCATTTATGTTATTTGCCAGTGTCTTCATGATGTATCCACGGGCCGCTGTTTCAGCAGAACGAATTGAAAAAATTTTGAATGCGCCAATTAATATTACCGAAAAAGAAGACGGGGTAACAACAACCGACACACAAGGTGAATTGGTGTTTGATAATGTCTCCTTTGCTTATCCAGGTCCGACTGAAAGTCCAGTCGTTCGGGATGTCACGTTCCAAGCGCATCCGGGTGAAACGGTTGCCTTTATTGGGAGTACCGGGAGTGGTAAGTCAACGTTGATTCAATTGATTCCACGCTTTTTTGACGTAACACGTGGATCGATTAAGCTTGACGGTCATGATGTGCGCGACTATCAACTTAAGGCGTTGCGCCAAAAGATCGGTTTTATTCCACAAAAAGCGGTGTTATTTACCGGAACAATCGCGGAAAACTTGCGTTATGGTAATCCGAATGCGACTGATGAAGAATTATGGACAGCTTTGAAAATTGCACAATCAGATACCTTTGTCGCTGAAAAACCAGACGGCTTACAAACTTATTTAGCCGAAGGTGGGAGCAATTTATCTGGTGGTCAAAAGCAACGTTTGGCGATTGCCAGAGCGATTGTCCGCCGCCCCGCGCTTTATATCTTTGATGATAGTTTTTCAGCATTGGATTATAAAACGGATGCGGCGTTACGAGGTGCATTGAAGTCAATCACCAAAGAGGCAACAGTGCTGATTGTGGCACAACGAGTTGGGACTATCATGAATGCTGATCGGATTGTCGTCTTAAACGAAGGTCAAGTGGTTGGTATTGGGACTCACCGCGACTTATTAAAAGATAACGAGATTTATCGTGCGATTGCGGCATCACAGTTATCACAGGAGGAACTCAATGAAGAATATTAGAGAACTTAAACGGCTAATGCGCTACATTGGGCCGTATCAAGTGACATTTTGGCTTGCGATTACCGCAACTGTTATTTCGGTGCTCGCTAATGCACTGTGGCCAGTGATCATGGGACTAGCCATTACTGAAATCAGTCGGAATTTAGCACAACACGTTGCGATTAATTTTAGTTATATCGCGAAGGTGATTGCGATGATTTTGAGCTTTGCGTTGCTATATCAAGTGACGATGTTTTTAGGCTCGTTTTGGATGACGCGGGCTGTTCAACGGGCGATGCGTGATTTACGGCGCGACATTGATTTGCAAATCAATGCGCTACCCGTTCGTTTTTTTGATTCACAACAACAAGGGAATATCTTGTCACGGGTAACCAACGATGTGGACGCGATTACGAACGCTTTACAACAGAGTTTAATTCAAGTTGTGACATCGATCTTAGGGATCATCACGGCCGTGATCATGATGATTACGATTAATATTTGGATGGCGCTCTTATCATTAATAATGATTCCAGCATCGTTATTGATTTCAAGACGGGTCATTCAGAAATCGCAGCCGTACTTTAGAGGCCAACAAGATACGTTGGGCGAAATGAACGGCTTTGTACAGGAAAATTATGGCGGCTTCAGTGTCTTGAAACTTTACGGACAAGAAGAACGCGCAATTGCTGATTTTGCAGAAATTACGGATCGGTTAACTGACTATGGCTTTAAGGCAGCCTTTGTTTCTGGCTTGATGATGCCGTTAGTTGGTTTAACGACAAACATGACGTATGCCGGGATGGCAACGTTAGGTGGTTATTATGTCTTGCACGGTGTGATTTCAGTTGGTAATTTACAAGCCTTCATTCAATATATTTGGCAAGTGAACCAACCAATCTCACAGATTACACAGTTGTCTGGTGTGATTCAATCAGCTGCTGCTGCAACTGGTCGTGTATTTGAAATCTTAGATGAGCCAGTTGAAGCAACCGATAATGAAACAGCATCGTTGCCAGCAATCGTTCAAGGTAAAGTTGAATTTGATGATGTCAGTTTCAGCTATAACCCAGACAAACCATTGATTCGCCATTTGAGCTTTACTGCTAACCCAGGTGATAAAGTGGCGATTGTCGGGCCAACCGGTGCTGGGAAGACAACGATGATTAACTTGTTGATGCGTTTTTATGATGTGACATCTGGAACGATTCGGATTGATGGGGTTGACACGAAGCAATTAAGCAAGCAACAAGTCCGTTCCCAATTTGGGATGGTACTTCAAGATGCTTGGTTATATCATGCTTCAATCACCGATAATATTCGTTTCGGGAAACTCGATGCGACAGAGTATGAAGTCGTTGATGCGGCTAAAACCGCTAATGTCGATCATTTTATCCATACGTTGCCAAACGGCTATCAAATGACGATTGATGAAGAAGCAAGCAACGTTTCGCTTGGGCAAAAACAACTATTGACGATTGCCCGAGCCGTGATTGCGGATCCTAAGATTTTAATCTTGGACGAAGCAACTAGTTCGGTGGATACCCGATTGGAAGGTTTATTGCAAAAAGCCATGGAAAAAGTCATGCAAGGGCGAACGAGTTTCGTCATTGCCCATCGACTCTCAACGATTCGCGACGCGGATTTGATTTTAGTGATGGACCATGGTCAAATTGTTGAACAAGGGACGCACGATTCGCTATTAGCTGCCGGCGGTGTGTACGCTAATTTATATAACAGTCAATTTGCCGATACGCCTGAAGCGGTGAAAGCATAAAAAAAGCATGATCGAAATCTTCTAATGAGATTTCAATCACGCTTTTTTATGTGCTTCTCGAGTAGCCTTTACCGTTAAGCCTCAAAGCCTGACCAACTCGAATCAGCACTTCTTCTTTAACGTGCGCTTGGGTGCAACAACTCCCGTTTAATCTAAAATTGGCAGTTATCCCACAATTCGGGATAACTGCCAATTCTGTATTAATGCTCAGTTGCTAAGCACAACCAATCGTACTTCTATTCAATAATAATCATGTCATCTGGTGCTGCGAATGGGTCTTGCTTGTTGATGTGATCGAAGAACAAGATGCCATTTAGATGATCGATTTCGTGTTGGCACACAATAGCTGGGTAGTTTTTTAAGCGAATCTTGTGGCTTTCACCGTCTAAATCTTGGTAACGTAGTGTAATACGGTCAGGGCGGGGCACAAAGCCGGGCACTTCGCGGTCAACTGATAAGCAACCTTCACCTTCAGCAAGTGCTGCGTTTTGAACAGAGTGGCTGATAATTTTAGGGTTGATAATCACATCTTTGAAGATGGGTTCGTCTGGTCCAGGGACCAAGACAGCAGACATTTGTTTTGAAACATCTACTTGGGGTGCAGCTAAACCGACGCCAGCGCGCAAGTGGTACTTTTCAGCAAGTTCAGGATCCTGGCTATTTTCTAAAAATGCCATCATGTCAGCAGCAAGTTGCCGATCTTCATCTGATAGTGGAAAAGTAACAGGTTCAGCTATTTTTCTAAGTGTTGGGTTACCCTCGCGGATAATATCTTTCATTAATATCACAGTTAAGACCTCCGATTAATTCGTCATTCATTATTCTAGCACAATTCAAGTTAAAACGGAATGAATTGCTTGACCTGCTAAAGTGAAACGGGTAGTATAAGAGTATAGATATATTGCTTTTCCGTTAGGTGAGGCTCCTATATGAACAAACGCTGCTACTCAGAAACATCGAGAGATGCCAATTGAGTCAACTGAAACTGCCAATGAAGGCTTTTTCTAACGTAGCTGAACATGGTTTCTACGTCATATAGTGCTAAAACTGAACGATTGGGAACGCCATGATAAATGGATGACGCTCAATTGTTGTGCGTCTTTTTTTGTCGGATAAAGCGGTATGACTAAATTTAAAGTAGAGAAAGTCTGGTGAGTAAAATGATGAAAACAGCTGAAGGACCTGTAAGTAGTAGCGATGGTGATCATTCGAGGTGGTCTGTCATTTTACTGCCAGCATTAGGCTAGCGGTTTACGACGACTTCCTCAAAAGGGAAGGAGTGTCGAACGCGATGCACAAGAAATTAAAAAAAGACGTTAACCTCACTGGCATTACAAGCAGTGGGATGTTAATGCGTTTATTGGCAACTCGCCCAAGTGGCTTAACAACTGTCGAAGCTGCTAAAAGAGAAGCAGTATTAGAAAATTCACAAGCACGGGTTAGCGTTATGCGTGATGGTTTTTTACGCTTAATCGGTGCAGATCAAATTGTGCCCGGTGATATTTTGGTATTGGCTGCTAGCGAAAAGACACCCGTTACAATCGCAACAGTTAACAAAGATGTTAACGTTATTGAAGCGGGCGAAGTAGTGACTGAAATGGTGCACGGCGTTGTGCTAGATGCAACGATTGGTGCTAAAGCACAAACACCTAAAGTTAGAGTGGGAAGCACTTTTATGATGGCGGTAGCTGCATTGGTTTCGTTTTGTGCAGTATTAATGGTTAATCAATTTGCTTTCATGGGTTTGGCAACGTTGGTTGTCGGGGCAATCCTGCTAACAATGATTAAGTTAGTCAACCTTGGTCAAATTAAGGTTGCGATTGATTTAAATGATTTGCGGGTAAGTGAACGGTGCGTGCAAGTCAGTCAACAAATTAAACCAGTAGTCAGAGTGTTTCAAGAGCTCTTAGTGCATGCTGGCAACGCTGAGATACCCCAACCGGTCTTGGCATAGAACTACCCCAACTTAAATTTAACGATGAGTCTGCTACGGCGGACTCTTTTTTTGTGCCTATTATTTGCTATTATATAACAGAAAACGGAATTAAATTATAACAGATATAGAACAGACGTGAAAATTAGCTAACTAGTGATTAGATTCACATGTAATAAAAACTAATGAAAGCGTAAACTGACTAATATAGCTTATAAAACGCTTGCATTTAGTGATGTGAAATGCTAAATTAGTCTTGTAAAGATGCTTAAGTAATACAGATATAAGCAGTCATTAAAACAGTTTTTTAAAGAGGAGATATGGATACTATGGTCAATAATAAAGCTGCAGTTAATTTTGAGAAGTTATTGAGCGATGAGAGCCAAGATTTTAAGACCGTTCAAATTTTAGATGAGACTGGCCAGGTTGTTAATCCGGAATTGATGCCGGATCTCAGTGATGACCAATTGGTTGAACTGATGAAACAAATGGTTTGGTCGCGTGTGCTTGATCAACGAGCAACTGCTTTGAACCGTCAAGGCCGGTTAGGATTTTATGCACCAACTGCTGGGCAAGAAGCCAGCCAATTAGCAAGTAACTTTGCGATGACTAAAGACGACTTTTTATTCCCTGGTTACCGGGATGTGCCACAATTAGTGCAACATGGGCTACCTTTATCACAAGCATTCCTATGGTCACGAGGCCATATTGACGGTAACAAGTATCCAGAATCTTTGAAGGCGATGCCACCACAAATCATTATCGGCGCGCAATACATTCAAGCAATGGGTGTTGCGGTTGGGATGAAGAAGCGCCAATCAGAAAATGCTGTTTACGTTTATACCGGTGACGGTGGGACTTCACAGGGGGATTTCTATGAAGGCTTGAACTTTGCGGGTGCTTTTAAAGCACCAACCATTTTCGTTGTTCAAAATAACGGCTTTGCGATTTCGGTCCCACGTGAAAAACAAACAGCTGCTGTAACGTTGGCTCAAAAAGGGGTCGCAGCTGGGATTCCTGCCATTCAAGTCGATGGGATGGATCCACTAGCAGTTTATGAAGTGATGAAAGAAGCGCGTGAATTTACAACTGCTGGCAACGGACCGGTCTTAATTGAAACATTAACCTATCGTTATGGACCACATACATTATCAGGGGATGATCCCACTCGTTATCGGACCAAAGAAACAGACGATATTTGGTTGAAACGTGATCCACTCGTTAGAATGCGTCGTTTCTTAACTGATAAGGGACTTTGGTCACAAGATCAAGAAGACCAATTGATCGAACAAGTTAAAACAGACATTAAAGCAGCCATCAACGAAGCGGATGCTGCGCCAAAACAAAAAGTCACAGATTTCTTGAATGTTACATTTGAAGACCAACCACAAAATATTAAAGAACAAATTGCAGAATACAGTGCAAAGGAGTCGAATTAAGATGGCACAAAAAACGATGATTCAAGCAATTACAAATGCGCTGGATTTAGAACTTGCAGATGATAAGAACGTCTTGATTTTCGGGGAAGATGTTGGGAAGAACGGTGGGGTTTTCCGAGCAACTGAAGGGTTGCAAGCTAAACATGGTGAAGACCGCGTTTTTGATACACCGTTAGCTGAATCTGGGATTGGTGGTTTATCAATCGGTTTAGCACTAGAAGGCTTCCGCCCTGTACCTGAAATTCAATTCTTTGGTTTTGTTTTCGAAACAATGGATTCGATTGCTGGCCAGATGTCACGAACACGTTATCGGATGGGTGGCACACGCAACATGCCAATCACGATTCGTGCACCATTTGGTGGTGGCGTGCATACCCCAGAATTACATTCAGATAACTTTGAAGGAATGATCACGCAAATTCCAGGGATTCGCGTGGTTGTGCCAAGTAATCCATATGATGCCAAAGGCTTATTGATTTCTGCGATTCGTTCAAACGATCCTGTTTTGTATCTTGAACACATGAAATTATACCGGTCGTTCCGCGAAGAAGTACCTGATGAATCTTATACAGTGCCGCTTGATAAAGCAGCTGTGGTTACTGAAGGGACAGATGTTTCAATCATCACTTACGGTGCAATGGTGAGAGAAGCGATTAAAGCGGCCGAAAACCTAGCTAAAGAGAATGTTAAAGCTGAAGTAATTGATTTACGAACAATTGCACCATTAGATGTTGCAACAATTATCGCCTCTGTCGAAAAAACAGGGCGGGTCGTTATTGTTCAAGAAGCACAAAAACAAGCAGGCGTTGGGGCACAAGTTGCTTCTGAAATTTCAGAACGTGCTGTTCTTTCATTGGAAGCTCCAATTGCACGTGTTTCAGCTCCTGATACGCCATTCCCATTTGGACAAGCTGAAGCAACTTGGTTACCAAATGCAACTGATATTGAAAATAAGGTTAAAGAAGTTATTAACTTTTAGTCGATAACGAAAGAAGGGACGTTAGACGTATGGCATATCAATTTAAATTACCGGATATTGGTGAAGGGATTGCAGAAGGCGAAATTCAAAAATGGGCAGTCGCAGAAGGTGACACGATTCAAGAAGATGATGTCTTACTTGAAGTTCAAAATGATAAATCAGTTGAAGAAATCCCATCACCCGTTAGTGGGAAAGTCGTTAAAATTTTAGTCGGTGAAGGTGAAGTGGCAACAGTTGGCCAAGTACTGGTTGAAATTGACGCACCAGGTGTTGAAGGTAACGATACACCAAGTACGGCAACACCAGCTGCTACACCCGAAGCAACACCGACTGCAACCGATGCAGGTGGTGTTTACCAATTTAAGTTACCAGATATTGGTGAAGGGATTGCCGAAGGTGAAATTCAAAAATGGGCGGTCGCAGAAGGCGATACTATTCAAGAAGATGACACTTTATTAGAAGTTCAAAATGATAAATCAGTTGAAGAAATCCCATCACCTGTTAGTGGGAAAGTCGTTAAAATTTTAGTCGGTGAAGGCGAAGTGGCGACTGTCGGTCAAGTATTGGTCGAAATTGATGCTCCAGGCCACAATTCGGCAACGGCAACATCTGCTGAACAAGCACCAGCTACGGCGTCAGAATCAACACCAGCTAAAACAACGGCGCCAAGCAGTCAAGCAGTAGTTGCGATTAGTGACCAAAATCGGACGATTTTAGCTATGCCATCTGTTCGACAATTCGCACGTGAAAACGATGTTGATATCAGTCAAGTGCCAGCCACCGGTAAACATGGTCGGATTACTAAAGAAGACGTGCAAATCTTCATGCAAAATGGCGCTGCAACAACGACAGCACCTGCTGTAGAGACAGCAGAACAACCAACGTCGCCAGCAACACCAGCTGCACAACCAGTTGCTGCGACACCATACACCTCTGCGACACCAGAACGGGAAACACGTGAAAAAATGTCACCAACGCGGAAAGCAATTGCTAAAGCAATGGTGACAAGTAAGCATACGGCACCACACGTTACTTTATTCGATGAAGTGGAAGTTTCTAAATTGATGACCCATCGTAAGAAATTCAAGGATGTAGCGGCTGAGAAGGACATTAAGTTAACCTTCTTACCATACATCGTTAAAGCTTTGGTAACGGTCTTACGTGACTTCCCAACTTTGAACGCGTCAATTGATGATGCAACTAACGAAATTGTTTATAAGCACTACATTAATGTCGGAATTGCAACGGATACTGATCACGGGCTCTATGTCCCAAATATCAAGGATGCCGACAGCAAGAGTATTTTTGCCATCGCTAAAGAAATTGGCGAAAATACGCAAAAAGCATTGGATAACAAATTGAAACCAGCTGAAATGAGTGGTGGTTCAATGACAATCAGTAATATCGGATCAATTGGTGGCGGTTGGTTTACACCGGTTGTTAACTACCCTGAAGTCGCAATCTTAGGGGTTGGCCGAATTGGGACAGAACCAATCGTCAACGCTGATGGTGAGTTGGCTGTTGGCAAAGTCTTGAAATTATCACTATCATTTGATCATCGTTTAATTGATGGTGGAACTGCGCAACGTGCGATGAACGAATTAAAAGAATTATTAGCTGATCCAGAGCTATTATTGATGGAAGGATGATTTTAAAATGGTTGTAGGTGATTTCGCAATTGAATTAGACACAGTAGTCATCGGTTCAGGTCCTGGGGGCTATGTTGCGGCAATTCGCGCGGCCGAAATGGGTCAAAAAGTAACTGTGATTGAACGTGAAACAATTGGCGGTGTTTGTTTAAACGTCGGCTGTATTCCTTCCAAGGCTTTGATTTCAGCTGGTCATCGACTACAAGAGGCGAAAGATTCATCTGTCTTTGGTGTGACGACTACTGGATCAACATTGGATTTTGCGAAAACGCAAGACTGGAAACAACATGAGGTTGTTGAAAAACTAACTGGTGGCATTTCAATGTTGTTCAAAAAACACAAGATTGATGTGTTAGACGGTTCAGCCTTTTTAGTGGACGAACATAGCTTACGCGTGATTAAAGAAGAGAGTGCACAAACGTACAGTTTTAAAAATTTAATCATTGCTACTGGTAGTCGTCCAATTGAAATTAAAGGCTTCAAATTTAATAAACGGGTTATTGATTCAACTGGTGGTTTAAGCTTAACGGAAGTACCAAAAGAATTAGTGGTCATTGGTGGTGGCTATATCGGCTCTGAATTAGCAGGGGCCTATGCCAACTTAGGTGCACATGTGACGATTCTCGAAGGGACAGACTCGATTTTACCTAACTTCGAAAAAGATATGGTGCAATTGGTGACAAAGAACTTCAAGGCTAAAGGGGTCGATGTGATTACTGGCGCAATGGCAAAAGAAGCTGTTGAAACTGATCAAAATGTGACGGTTAAATATGAAGTCGGCGGCAAAGAAGAACAATTTGTTGCCGATTACGTGATGGTGACTGTTGGTCGGCGGCCAAATACCGACGAAATGGGACTCGAACAAGCCGGTATTAAGATGGCTGATCGTGGTTTGATTGAAGTTGATCAACAAGGCCAAACTAACGTTAAGGGCATCTATGCGATTGGCGATATCGTTGCTGGAGCAGCTTTGGCGCATAAAGCAAGTTATGAAGCTAAAGTGGCTGCAGAAGCCATTGCCGGTAAGAAATTAACGGTTGATTACCACGCAATGCCAGCTGTTTGTTATACAGATCCTGAATTGGCAACGACCGGTTTAACGGTTGCAGAAGCCAAGTCAAAAGGAATGAACGCTAAAGGATTTAAGTTCCCATTTGCAGCTAATGGCCGTGCTTTATCATTAGCAGATACAGAAGGTTTCGTGCGGTTAGTGACGAATACGGATGATAACACAGTTCTGGGCGCTCAAGTTGCTGGCGTTGGCGCGAGTGATTTAATTTCTGAATTGACGTTAGCCGTTGAATCAGGCATGAATGCAGAAGACCTTGCTCTAACCATTCATCCACATCCAACGTTAAGTGAAGCGATTATGGGTGATGCCGAATTAGCATTAGGATTGCCAATTCATATTTAATAAATAGTTTAGAATGACGACGCACCAGTTGAGTGCGTCGTTTTTTGATTCCGCTATTTCTAAAAGGATTCGACAGCTTCTAAAAAAATGCGTTATAATATGAGAGATTAATGGCATCAGTTGAATTGAAACTGGCGCAAATTTATGCAAATTTTAGGAGCCTTTATGCAAACGAACTATAGTTATCCTTTAGAACCAGACTGGACGCCAGCTGAAGTTGTCCAAGTCATGAAATTATATAATCTTGTTGAACAAGCTTATGAATTTGGTGCGAAAGTTGCGGATTTACAAGCTGCTTATCGTGACTTCAAAGTGGTTGTTCAAAGTAAGATGCAAGAAAAAAAAATTGATAAGGCCTTTTCAGAAGCGTCAGGCTATTCAATATATCGGTGTATGCAGGCTGCAAAGAGGAGTAGTCGAACCCAAATCAAAATGACGCTTAATTAGTGAAAGTGGATGAAAAAATGGAACAAGAAGCACTGTATCGGTTAAGTCGTTCGCTGCAAAAGTGGATCCTTGAAGCAGCTGCCTATACCCGCACACAAATTAAACAACCATTAACGGTTAGTACTAAGTCTGGACCTAATGATTTAGTGACTAATGTCGATTGTGCTAATCAAGCTTTCTTAGCTGAAAAGATTAAGACGGCTTATCCGAACGCGCAATTAGTGGGGGAAGAAGGTGCCGGTGAGGTGCCTGATGATTGGCAACAGGGACTAACTTTTTTTATTGATCCCATTGATGGCACGATGAATTTCGTGAAGCAACGGGCAAATTTCGCCATTATGATCGGCGTTTATGAAGACGGTCAGCCGCTATTCGGAATTATTTATGATGTGATGGCCGATCAATTGTTCTGGGGCGGTCCGCAGTTGGGGATATTCGAAAACGAAGCTGCCCTCAAAAATGCTGTCGACGAGCCGTTGCAAGAAGGGTTAATCTGTGTCAATACACGGATGGTGGTCACCAATGAAGCACATTTGCAAGAGGTGTTGTATCAATGCTCGGGTGTGCGGATTTACGGTAGCGCCGGCATCACTTTCGCCCATTTGTTGAAGGGGCAAGTGCAAGCTTACATCTCCAAATTAGCGCCATGGGACATTGCTGCAGGTCGGGTTTTAGCTGAGACGTTAGGTTTTCAAGTTTTACAATTTGATGGTCAATCGATTTCCATGATGCGAAAAGAAGGGATGATTATCGCGCCAAAGCAAGCAATACAAGAAATTGTCACGATTATGAATGGTTCAAATGATTAAAGATAATTAAATTTTCATGAAAAAAACTTGCGTATTTTCAAAAAAACGCTAATATATGAAGCACAGCCCATTTTTTTATGGTAAAATAATAGCTTGTATACATGAGACAAACAACACTAGTCAAGTCACTAGCGAGAGGAAGCTGAAACACTTGAAAAAAAGAGAAGACATTCGCAATATCGCAATTATCGCCCACGTTGACCACGGTAAAACAACTTTAGTTAACGAAATGTTAAAACAATCAGATACATTGGATGGTCACGCAGAAATTTCTGACCGTGCAATGGATACAAATGATATCGAAAAAGAACGTGGGATCACAATTCTTTCAAAGAATACTGCTGTTAAATATAACGGCAAACAAATCAACATCTTAGATACACCAGGACATGCCGATTTCGGTGGTGAAGTGGAACGGATCATGAAGATGGTTGATGGTGTGTTATTAGTCGTTGATGCTTTTGAAGGCACAATGCCACAAACACGTTTTGTTTTGAAGAAGGCTTTAGATCAACATTTAACACCAATCGTGGTGATTAACAAAATTGACCGCCCAGGCGCTCGTCCTGAAGAAGTCGTTGATGAAGTGCTTGAATTATTCATCGAACTTGGTGCTGATGAAGATCAACTTGAATTCCCAGTTGTGTACGCAAGTGCCATCAACGGGACATCAAGTCTTGAATCAGATTTAGATACACAAGCCCATACAATGAACCCTATCTTTGACACAATCTTAGATACAATCTCAGCACCAGTTGATAATAGTGACGAACCACTTCAATTCCAAGTGGCAATGTTAGACTATAACGACTATGTTGGCCGTATCGGGATTGGCCGCGTTTCTCGTGGGACAATCAAGATTGGTGATCAAGTTTCTGTTCTTAAACTTGACGGTTCTGCTAAGAACTTCCGCGTAACTAAGATTTTTGGTTTCATCGGTTTAGACCGTGTTGAAATCCAAGAAGCCAAAGCAGGCGATTTAATCGCTGTTTCTGGGATGGAAGATATCTATGTTGGGGAAACTGTTACACCAGTTGACCATCAAGAAGCTTTACCAATCTTACGGATTGATGAACCAACCTTACAAATGACATTTGCTGCTAATGATTCACCATTTGTTGGCCGTGAAGGTGATTTCGTTACTGGGCGTAAGATCGAAGAACGTTTACGTCACCAATTACACACTGACGTTTCACTTCGTGTTGAAGATACCGACAAAGCCGGCGCTTGGATTGTTTCAGGTCGTGGGGAATTGCATCTTTCAATCTTAGTTGAAGAAATGCGTCGTGAAGGTTTCGAATTACAATTGTCACGTCCAGAAGTTATCTATCGCGATATTGATGGCGTTACATGCGAACCTTTCGAAATGGTTCAAATCGACACACCTGACCAATATACAGGCTCAGTAATCGACTCAATGGCCCAACGTAAGGGTGAAATGCAAAACATGGAAAGTGATGCTAATAACCAAACACGGATGACTTTCTTAGCACCTTCACGTGGTTTAATCGGTTATTCAACAGAATTCTTAACGATGACTGGTGGATACGGAATTATGAACCATACCTTCGAAAAATACATGCCAGTGATTAAGAACTGGGAACCAGGCCGTCGTAACGGTGCATTAGTTTCAATCAATGCGGGTTCATCAACAACTTATAGTTTACAATCAGTTGAAGATCGTGGCCAATTATTCATCGGCGCTGGCGTTGATGTTTATGAAGGCATGATTGTTGGTCAAAATAGCCGTGATACAGATATCGCCGTAAACGTTACTAAGGGTAAAAACTTAACGAATACACGTGCTTCTGGTAAAGATCACTCAGCTGCCATCAAGACACCTAAAGAAATGTCACTTGAAGAATCAATTGAATTCTTAAACGATGACGAATACTGTGAAGTAACACCTACTTCTGTTCGTTTACGTAAGAAGATTCTTGACACAAGTATGCGTCAAAAAGCTGATAAGAAACGTAAAAAAGGTTAATCATTAAAAACCATTAGAGGTAGCCGCTTGGCTACCTTTTTTTGTGCATAAATATGGTATAATAACGAACAGAGTATGCTTTTTAATAACGAATAGGTAGGCGTAAATTATGATTGAACAAAAAACAACAGCTTATCTCACTTTAGAAGCGGATGCGCTACGCATTGAGCAACTATTGCGTGCTCAAATTGATGCGCTTTGTATGAGTCAATGTCCAATTATTGAAGAGGTAATTGATACCCAATTATTTGGTTTTTCGCGCGAGGTTGATTTTGCAAAACGGATGCAACTTATTAGTGCGCCACAGGGTGCAACTTTGATGCGTGAGTTAGAAGAACGGGTCAATCAAATTGGCATGCAAGTTGGGCAAGGACAGGCTGAATACGAACGAAATAGAAATTAGGTGTAACTGTGTGGAAAAAGTTTCAAAAAAGTAAAATTCAGTATTTAGACTATTGGTTATTGCTACCATATGTTATCTTATGTGCATTTGGTGCTTTAATGGTCTATTCGGCGAGTTCGGATTTAATGTCAATTCGCGGAATGAAACCAGATGCGTATTTTACCAAGCAATTAGTGTTTATCGCATTAGGCTTTATCTTGATGATGATCACATATTTTCTTAAGTTATCCGTTTTAAAAAATCGCACTTTTCTAAAAGCAATGACGATTGTGGTTTTCTTGGCGCTCATTTATTTATTGCTGTTAAGTCGTTTCAGACCAAGCGCAGCGATTAATGGGGCTACCGCGTGGATTCAATTGGGACCACTGACCATTCAACCGTCAGAATTTGCGAAGTTATTGATTGTTATTTACCTTGCTAATATGCTCTCGCGTAAGGAAAATGAACTGGCCGACGGATTTGTTGATAATTTAAAATTATTCTTTAGTCCGGTTGTATTAGTCGCTGGAATCATCCTACTGGTGTTTATTCAACCTGATTTAGGGGGCGCTAGTATCTTGGCTGCTGTGATGGTAGTCATGTTTTTTGGCACCGGTATGTCATATTGGTATGGTTTTTCGCTGATTACAGCGGTCACAACAACGGTTATGATTTTATTTAGTATTTTACGGCACTTTAACTTTTCAACGAACGTTAATTCTTATAAGTTCAACCGGATTTTATCGTTTTTACATCCATTTGAATTGGAAAATATGGGTGGGAGTCAGTTAGTGAATTCCTACTATGCGATTAATAATGGTGGTTGGTTTGGCTTGGGGCTTGGCAATAGTATCCAAAAGCGCGGTTACTTACCAGAACCGTATACCGATTTTATTTTATCGATTACCACTGAAGAATTAGGTGTGATTGGGACCCTCGTGATTATCGCGTTACTATTTGCGCTACTAGCACGGATTTTTTACCTAGGGATTCATGCGACTAAGATGTATCACACTTTATTATGTTACGGAATTGGCACTATCATTTTCGTGCAAACCCTATTCAATGTTGGTGGGTTGCTAGGAATCTTACCGATTACTGGGGTGACGTTACCGTTCATCAGTTATGGGGGATCAAGTATGATGGTTCTAGCGATTGCACTGGGAATCGTGTTGAACATCAGCGCACAAGAGAAAAAAGCTGCGGCAGCGAATTAGTGAGGTGAAAGCATGATAAAAGGGGCACGCCGATTAATCGTTGCATTGATTGTCTGGTTGGTCATCCTTTATGGTTGGCCGATTATCCAAACACCAGCGGTTAATCAGCCTAAGGTTGCACAAGCCCCGTCGACTGAACGGTCAATAAAACAAACGCCACTGACGAAAACACAAGGGCCGGCGAAACTGATTAATCAACCAGCTGAACAATTAATTGCAACCTATGGGCAACCGGTCGAGCAACAGCTGACTGATGAAAATCAACGACGGTGGTTATTTCACTTAGATAGCCGACAGTATGTCGAAGCGCTGATTGATAACCAATCCAATCAAACACAACAAATCATGGTTGTTGGTGCGGACAACGATGTGGCGCCATTTCATTTTTTTCAAAAGCGGGCTACATTAACTAAGAAGACGGCGTTACCAACTTCGCTCTTAGTGACGTTACACGAGCAACAATTTAAGTTGCGGTTAACGCCGGAGCAACACCAACAAACGCCGTTAGTGATGTTTAAAAACCAGACGTTTGCAACTTTAGTGATGCAGCAAGAACGATTGACAGCTGTGATGTATTTAAATGCGAACCGACTGCTACAAACTGATTTATATCGAGTTGTTTCAAAAACACCAGTCCCAGTGGATGAGCTAGCAAAGTCGCAACAACCGCAAACAGATAGTCAACGACAACTCGCTTTGGTGCAAACGTTGCAGACATTACGCCAAAATAATGACCAACCTGCGCTCACGATAAATCAACTACCATTGCAAAACACACAGAATTTGGTGAGTGAATTAACAAGTACACCAACGCAGTGGTTGACTAAAAAGGGACTGCAAAAGCTGCACCAAGTGCGCAAACAAGCGACACAAGAGACGGACGCCTGTTTAACAGCAACCGACTTTAAACAGGCTCCGTTAAGAGCAGCGGGTTTTCCGCAGCGCGAGCAACTTTTTTATTGGCCACAAGGGCTCAATTCCCAAGGGCTGGTGCTTGCGCAACAACAGAATCTAGCGTTGCAACTTGCGATTAATAATCCAAGCTATCAGCACTTAACGCTTCTGTGTACCGATGAACAAACAATGATGATTTTTGACTAAATGTAAAAGGACTGATTAAATGACATTGGAAATCACACAACGCCAAGGAATTGTCGTCTGGCTCTATTCATTACGACAAGTAAAGCAATTACGCCGTTACGGACTTGTGTATTACACCTCGAAACGAATGAAATATGTTTATCTATACGTAGATATGGCAGATGCCGAAACTGTTATGCAACGGTTAAAAAAATTAAACTACGTCAAACGAGTGACCCCTTCTGAAAGACCAGCTATTGATATGGATTTCAGTAATCGAGTAGGACGCTCAGATCAAGAAATTGCCGATGCGGCAGAATTAGAGGAGTAATAGAGATGCGGATTATTGCAGGAGAATTTGGGGGTCGCAAGTTAAAAGCTGTCCCTGGGATGAAAACACGGCCAACAACGGACAAGGTTAAAGAAGCAATGTTTAGTATGTTGGGGCAATTTTTTGACGGTGGGCAGGCGCTTGATTTATATGCCGGTAGCGGTGGTCTCGCAATTGAATCCGTTTCACGCGGTATGGATCATGCTTATTTAGTTGATCGCCAATATGCAGCGATTCAAACGATTGAAGAAAACGTTGCGGTTACTAAAATGCCAGAATGCTTTACAATCTGGAAGATGCCAGCTGAAAAAGCGTTGGTGAAACTAGCGGATGCTGGTGTTCAATTCGATTTAATTTTATTAGATCCACCCTACAAGGAACAACAGATGTTGCTTCAGTTACAACAATTCGTCGAAATGGGGTTATTAGCACCAGACGCGACGATTCTTTGCGAAACCGATACGACGGTTGATTATCCAACTGACATTCCGCATTACATACTGAAACGGCAACAGAATTATGGGATTACAGAAGTAGCAATCTTTAAATTTATTGGTTAGGAGGCAGCTATATGCCGAAAATTGCATTATTTCCGGGAAGTTTTGACCCGTTTACAAATGGGCATCTCGATACTGTTGAACGGGCAAGTCACTTGTTTGACCAAGTGATTATCACGGTGATGACTAACGCTGCTAAACAACCGTTATTTGACGCAACCACTAAGGTTGAACTGATTGAAGCGGCGACGCAACACTTGGATAACGTTAAGGTAATCGCACAATCGAAGACGTTGACGGCAACCTTTGCTAAAGAAGTCGGTGCGCGATATTTGATTCGTGGTATTCGGAATGCCAATGATTTTGAGTATGAACGTGATATTGCGGCGTTGAATCAGACACAAGATGCTGATTTAGAAACGGTGTTATTATTAGCAAAGCAAGAATTTGCTTTTATCTCATCAAGTATGGTGAAGGAAATTGCAACGTTTGGTGGCCAGGTTGAACAATTGGTACCGCCGGTTGTCGCGTCTGCGCTTGCACAAAAATTAGGACCTGAAAGTGATTAATATGAATAAGAATAAACGTCTATTGAAGCATCTCCTATGGATTGTTGGCTTGATCGTCGTGTTTGCTTTTTGCTTTATCCCAACGCATTATTACGTCGAAGGGGTCGGTTCGGCCGAAAATACCAACCAGTTTGTTAAAGTTAACGGTCAACGAGATCAACATAAGGGCCACTTTATGTTAACAACCGTCGGGATTCAAGGACCAGTGACGGGGTTACAGCTATTACTGTCTAAAACACAACCTTTTACGGAGATTATTAGTCGTGATGAACTAATGGGTGACGATGATACTGAAGCGTATGATCAGATTCAAAAATACTACATGGAAAGCTCGATTAATTTTGCGATTGAGGCGGCTTATCAAAAGGCACATCAGGAATACCACACTCAATATCTGGGTGTCTATGTGATGTCAATTTTAGATAATTCAGCTTTTAAAAAAGATCTGGCTATTGGTGACACAATTACGGCAATTGATCAGCATCAATTTAAGAGTGCAAATAAGTTCGTCAAGTATGTTCAAGGGCTTAAAGTGAATCAAAAAGTCACGATTAGCTATGAACATAATGGCCAGCGTAAGACTGCGACCCGTAAATTGATTAAATTACCTAAATCGCGCTACGCTGGTTTGGGAATTACGCTGACAGATCACTCAAAAATTGTGACAAAAGTGCCGGTTAAGATTGATGCGGGTGAAATTGGTGGTCCTTCTGCTGGCTTGATGTTTACGTTACAGATTTATAACCAATTAACGAAACAAAACTTAACGGGTGGTCGCAAGATTTCCGGAACGGGGACCATGGATCCTGATGGGACAGTGGGACCAATCGGCGGAATTGATAAGAAGGTACTGATTGCGAGTCAAGAAGGCGCCAAAGTCTTTTTCGCACCTGATGATCCTGTGACAAAAGCCATACTAAAGGTAGAACCCCATTATCAAAATAATTATGCGATTGCCAAAGCAGCCGCTAAAAAAATTGGTACTAAGATGAAAATCGTTCCTGTCAAAAACTTGGACGACGCATTGGATTATTTAGCCAAACATTAAAAAATTTGTCGGTTCGAAAGAATCGGCAAATTTTTTTTGCGTTTTGGGGTAATTAGGAATAAGGAGGTGGCGAAAAATGTGGCGCGACTATTGGCAACGGTATCGTCGATTCTGGTGGGTACCTTGTTTGGTGATAATTTTACTTGGTGGTGGTGTGTTTTGGCAGCATAGTCGGCAACAACGTTTTCTATCAACCAATCAACAATTGATGGCGCAATCAACTAAGCGAAAAGTGAAGGCAAAACCCGTCAAACAGAAGAAAAGCGTCTCAAAAGGTGGGTTTGTCGATATTAAAGGCGCTGTGGCACATCCAGGGATTTATCCGATTTGTGTTGCAAAGACGCGTTTATTTGAGGTGCTGAAACAAGCGGGGGATGTGACCGAAGCAGCGGATACGAGTCAGTTGAACTTAGCGCAAACATTGAGTGACCAACTTATTATCTATGTGCCAACTAAGGGAGAAGCGGTGCAAGCCGAAGAATTAGTGAAAGCGGCAGACGAGCCACAGGCTGCGACTGACAATCAAGCGGGAGCCAGTCCGATATCAACTGATGCTAAAATCAACCTAAACCAAGCGGATGCGACACAATTGCAAACGCTAAATGGCATCGGTCCTAAAAAAGCTGAACAAATAATTGCATATCGGGATGAGCAAGGGCAGTTTAAACAAATCGAAGATCTTCAAAAAGTTGGGGGAATTGGGCCGAAAACGTTTGAACAATTACGGCCACAAATTTGTGTTAATTAGTTTGTGAATGGTATTTTTTTGCTATACTAAAACTATTAACTTTAAAGGGGGAATTCGTGTGTCAGAAAAGAGAATGCCGTGGAATCAATATTTTATGCTTCAATCGGTCTTGTTGTCGATGCGTAGCACCTGTCCAAGATTGTTTGTGGGTGCGTTAGTGGTTCGTAATCGGCGAATTATTGCGGGAGGCTACAACGGTTCGGTAGCACATGAAAGTCACTGTATCGATGTTGGCTGTTTATTACGGGACGGGCATTGTTTACGAACAATCCATGCCGAGATGAACGCCTTGACTCAATGCGCTAAGTTTGGTGTGCAGACGGAAGGGGCCGAAATTTATGTCACACATTTTCCATGTCTTCAGTGTACTAAATTAATTATTCAAGCTGGGATCAGTAAAATCCATTATCAAAAGGATTATCATAACGACGAATATGCGTATGAATTGATTGAAAAATCTGGTATTGAATTGGACCAAGTCGATTTAACGGCGAATGACGCCAACACCCTCGTTAACTTTTTGGAGAATGAACAAACTGCTGAGTGATTAAGAATAACTGGGTTTATCCAGTTATTTGTTTAGCAAGTTTAAATGCGTTATTACTAGGACAAGCACCACTTTTTTTTAGCTGTCTTTTGATAGTGTGTCTACTGCGACTGTGGTGCTTACGCCAACCAGCTGTGTTAATGGTCAGTGGACTGGTACTGTGTTTAGGCGGTTGCCGTTTTTGGCTGGCACGGCGCACCTACGAACAGCCGGTTAGACCAAATAATCAAGTATATAAGATTCAACCCGATACGATCAAAGTGGCTGGCGATCAGATTCAATTAATGGCGCAGGGGCAGAATGATGACCAACGTGTTGTTTGCTACTATCGCTGCCAGAGTTCAGCGGAAAAACGCCGTTGGCAAACGACGAATCAGCCGTTATTATTAGCGGGTGATATTGAATTAGAGCGTATCCAAGGTGCTACTAACCGGAATGAGTTCGACTATGCGCGCTTTATGGGGCAGCAAAAGCATTGTTTCTATCAAGCAAATATAATTGACGGAACGGTCTTTAGACGCATTCCACCACAAGGTTGGCTAGATTGGTTCCACCAACGGCGCCAACAGGGGCTGATTTATCTCCGACAATTGCCACCAGCGTTGAGTTTTCATGCAGAGGCGTTGTTATGTGGTGTTCGAGAGTCAGATGGCCTGGCCTACCAGAATGTGTTAGGTCAATTGGGGATTATTCATTTATTGAGTTTATCCGGATTGCATGTATTCTACTTTGTGACAATCATTCGTCGATTGGCAACGCTGTGTCGAGTCCCGCGTGAATGGGTGAATGTTAGCTTGTTTTGTTTGCTACCCCTTTATGCGTTGTTTGTGGGGGGAGGCACGAGTATTACACGCGCTATCGGGCTGATCTTACTACGATTAATCTGCGAAGTAAGTCATTTTCAGCAATCGCGTTTAGATAGTTGGAGTTGGGTATTGCTGGTCAATCTTTTATGGCAGCCGTATTTATTAATCAGTATGGGGGGATTGCTGAGCTATCTGATGGCTTTTGGGTTGATTTATCAGCGGCGCCATGGTACTTTTACAACGGCATTTTGGCTAGGCTTGTTAAGTTTACCGGTGTGCTTGCGGTTTAATTATCGTTGGCATATCTTGACGATTTTGATTAATGGGATTGTCGCGCCGATTTTCTTACCAGTCATGTTGGGTTTGATTATGGTAGCGATTTGCTTATGGCCTGTTAGTCATATGATAGTTTGGTTAGAAGAAGGCCTGCTAACGACGCTGTATAAAGGATTAGCTTGGATTGCAACGTTCCCATATGCGACAATTACTTTCGGTAAAATCCAGCTAATACCACTCTTTTTAATTGTGATAGGCACACTATGGTTGATGGCAAGTACTGGTCGGCGAGCAAAGTGGGGCTGGGGGGCTGTTATCAGCCTGTATGTCATTAGTTTTATTGGTATCCACTTTAATCCGGTTGGCCGCGTGATTATGTTTGATATCGGGCAAGGCGATAGCCTGTTGATTCAACAACCCTTCAATCGACATAACCTGTTAATTGACACCGGCGGCCGACTAGCTTTACCGCAAGAAAAGTGGCAACGGCGGCAAATTGTGAGTCGGGCGGAAAAAGTAACAGTTAATTACCTCTACAGCTGTGGCATTGATCATTTAGAGGCAATCGCATTATCGCATCAGGATGCTGATCATATAGGGGACTTAAATGAAATTATGCAACATATCCGAGTTAAACGGTTGATTTGTGCTGCGGGCTTACCGCAAAACCGGCAGTTTCAACGGCAAGTGCGGCCGCATCTTACAAAAGTTGCAATTGAGCCTTATTTGGCGGACCAACATTTTATGATTGGTCACCAACAAATCAATGTGTTAGCGCCAGTGGTGGCCGGACCAGGCGGGAATGCTGACTCACTCGTTTTGCAAACGCAAATTGGTGGTGCGAGTTGGTTATTTACTGGTGATTTAGAAAAAGCGGGTGAAGTGGCAATCGTTGATCGCTACCCACAATTACGCGTTGATTACCTAAAGGTGGGTCACCATGGCAGTCAAACGGCGAGTGATCCCCAGTCAATTGCGACGTGGCAGGTAAAAGGGGCGTTGATTTCTGCGGGACGCCATAATCGTTATGGTCATCCACATGCCGCAACGTTGCAGACTTTAAAACGTGCGAACGTCCCATTTTGGAATACGGCTGACTGTGGGATGCTGGAATGGCGCTATGGTTTTGGCCAAGTGCCAATGATTAAAACAACACTAAAGGATTGTGACTAAATGAAGACAGAACAACTAAAAACAGCACTGAATCGAGGAACGTTTGCACCGGTATATCTCGTATTAGGACAAGAGTCAGCGCTGATTGAAGAGGTTAGAGCGTTATTTAAAGCAACGCTTTCGACAGAAGAAATGACGATGAACTTTGCGAGTTATGATCTCGCCCAGACGGAGGTGGCGCGGGCATTAGAAGATGCGGAATCGGCCCCCTTTTTCGGTGAGCGACGAATTGTTTTTATGCAGAATCCATTCTTCTTAACAGGTGAAAAAGTTAAAACTAAACTTGATCATGATTTAAAAGGATTCCAAGCTTATTTAGAACAGCCACAACCGACAACGGCACTCGTTATCTTCGCGCCATACGCGAAGTTGGATGAACGCAAGAAGATTGTTAAACAACTGAAGAAGATGGCAACTGTCATTGACGTTCAAAAGATTAATGAGCGCCAGGTCCAGCAGTTAGTGACAGCGCAACTGCAAAGTGAACAAGTCACGATTGAACCAGCGGCAATGACGTTATTGTTAAGCAAGACTAATAGTGATTACAGTCAGATTATGGCTGAGTTACCCAAATTACTGCTTTACGCGCAACAAGGCCGGGTGATTACTGAAACGGCCGTTAGTGCATTAGTGGCAAGTAGTATTGAAGATAATGTTTTTGAATTGGTGCCGTTAGTTTTACAAAAAAAGGTCGGTCCGGTTTTAGAGATGTATCACGATTTATTGCTACAAAAAGAAGAACCGCTGAAAATTAACGCCATCTTGTTGGGCCAATTTCGCTTGTTACTCCAAGTGAAAATTCTTTTTGAAAAAGGGTATAGCCAAGGTAATTTGGCGAGCGTCTTAAAAATTCACCCATACCGCATCAAATTAGCATTGCAACAAATTCGGCACTTTTCTAAGGCGACGCTTGCCCAAGCCTATCTAGGTTTAGAGGGCATTGAAGAAAAAATAAAGACTGGGCAAGGTGAAGCAACCTTATTGTTTGAACTGTTTATGTTACAATTTGCGACAGATGATGTTGCTTAAAGCAAAAAAAGCCCCCACAAACCAAATAGTTGTGGGGGCTTTTTTTGTGGTTAAATTATTTAGCCATCATTTTGTTTAAGCGTGACTTGTCACGGCCAGCTTTGTTGGCATGGATTAAGCCTTTTGTTGAGGCCATATCGATTGCGCGTGTAGCAGCTTTCAATAGGTCTGCAGCTTCTTCGTTGCCTGCTGTTTTAGCAGCTTTGAACTTTTTGATTGCTGAACGCATTGTGCTTAATTGAGAAGCGTTACGTTGGTTAGCTTTTTCAATTGTTTTCACACGTTTCATAGCAGATTTAATTTGTGGCATGTTGTTCACCTCCGATGGGTTTCACTATCTTTATAAAAAAGATTTTTAATTTCAACAGTCGTTATTATACCAAAATAGTGAGAGTGATTGCAATAAAAACTTGTAAAGTATTTCAACTTGACTGCTTAAATAGTTTGAAACTGTGCCTTGCTTTTGACGCTAATATTTAGTAAACTTGAAAAGTGCTTATTGCACAGGCCTACTACTCTGTTTAGCGACGTTCACCCGACGCTTTACGTTGTTCTAGGCTATTATACCAGAAGGGTGGAAATTAGCATGGCTATTTCACAAGAAAAAAAGAACGAAATCATTAACCAATTTGCTCGTCACGAAGGCGACACAGGTTCAGCAGAAGTACAAATCGCTGTATTGACTGCAGAAATCAACTCATTAAACGAACATTTATCTGTTCACAAGAAAGATCACCATTCATATGTTGGTCAAATGAAGAAGATCGGTCACCGTCGTAACTTATTACGTTACCTACGTGAAAGCGATGTTCAACGTTACCGTGAATTAATCAAGAGCCTTGGCTTACGTCGTTAATTCATTTTCAAAAAGCGGGTCCGTTATGCGGACCCGCTTTTTTTGTGCTCAAAAGGCTTTTAGTAATCAAAAGCTGTTAGTTTGTTTAAATTGTGATAAAATATGAGTTAGACTTTAAGGCGGATGAGTTTTAAACGAATGAACGACTAAAACAAACAAAATAGTTTGGGGAATAAATTCCTCAAGTGCTAGAGGTGAAAGAATGAGTAACATTAAGATTATGCCACTTGGCGGTGTTCGTGAAAACGGTAAGAATTTGAACATTGTTGAAGTGGACGACGAAATTTATGTATTAGATTGTGGGTTGAAATATCCAGAAACTGAATTATTGGGGATCGATATCGTTATTCCTGATATGACCTATTTAGAAGAAAATGCAGACCGTGTTGCTGGGATTTTCCTAACACATGGTCATGCTGATGCGATTGGAGCGCTTCCTTATTTCTTAAAGGAACATGATGTACCAGTCTTTGGGTCTGAATTAACGATTGCTTTAGCTAAAATTACGGTTAGCAGCGAACCAAAATTACGTAAGTTCCAAAACTTCCACGTCATCGATGCGAATACAGCAATCGATTTTGAACGCGCAACCGTTTCATTCTTCAAGACAACGCATACAATTCCAGGTTCATTAGGGATTGTCGTTAAGACGGATGAAGGACAAGTCGTTTATACTGGGGACTTTAAGTTTGATCAATCAGCAATGCCAATGTATCAAACGGATTATGCACGCTTAGCTGAAATTGGCAAACAAGGTGTTTTAGCACTTTTGAGTGATTCTGCTAATGCGGAATCACCATTTGCAACGGCTAACGAACGCGATATTGCTGAATCCATCTTAGAAACGTTCAAGTATCAAACGGGTCGGATCATTGTGGCTTCAGTGGCTTCAAATATTATGCGGATTCAACAAGTCATTGATGCGGCTTATAAAACAGGCCGTAAAGTGGTTTTAACGGGTCGTGATTTAGAAAAAATCGTCCGGACAGCAATGAAATTATCGATGATTATTTTGCCAGATGACGATATCTTGGTCCAACCTAAAGATTTAAGCACACTTGCACCAGAACAAACAGTGATCTTAGAAACAGGTCGGATGGGCGAACCAATCAAGGCGCTTCAAAAGATGGCAACTAGTCATCATCGTTTAATTCACATCGAAGAAGGCGACTTGGTTTATTTAACGACATCTCCTTCACACGCGATGGAAACGATTTTAGCGAAGACCAAAGATATGATTTATCGTGCGGGTGGCGAAGTTAAGGCGGTTGGCGATGATTTACATGCTTCAGGCCATGCCAATAAGAATGACTTGCAATTAATGTTGAATTTAATGCAACCAAAATTCTTAATGCCTGTTCAAGGCGAATACCGGCAACTAGCAGCACACGCTGATATTGCTCATGAAACAGGAATGGATTACAAAGATATTTTCATCGTTGGTAAAGGCGATATTGTCGCTTACGAAAAAGGGAAGATGCATGTTGGCGGACAAGTTGACGCAACTGACGTCATGATTGACGGTAGCGGTGTCGGCGATATCGGGAATATCGTTTTACGCGATCGGAAATTATTATCAGAAGACGGGATTTTTATCGCTGTTGTTACGATTGACCGCAAGAATAAGAAGATTATCGCGGAACCGAAAGTCACCGCACGTGGTTTTGTTTACGTGAAGACCAGCAAAGATTTAATGGCTGAGAGTGCCGAAATTATCAAAAATGCGGTGCAAAATAATCTGGACAACAAAGAATTTGACTGGAGTCATTTGAAACAAGATGTCCGGGAAAACTTAAGTCATTACTTGTATGAACAAACGAAACGTCGGCCAGTGATTCTACCAGTGATTATGGAAATTAATCAAAATCATCGTCGTCAAAGAAAAGATAATAAACCAAAGGCTGAAAAAGCCGCTGAATAACATTTAGAAACAATAGCGTCTGGATCAGGTCGGTTGATTCTAGGCGCTATTGTTTTATTAATTGTCAAAAGGAAGTGATTGAATGGGTGACATTACGCAATTTCCAGATCAGTATGATCGGCTGATACGGATGGGGAAAGTAGCGTTAAATCAACAAAATTGGCAGCAAGCATGCGACCATTTTGAAGCTGCGTATCAACTAGAACAGACGTTGTCGGCGAATTTATTGTGGGCCAGTGCGCTGATTGAAGCTGGTGATCCGCAAACAGCATTGACAATCGTCGAAGAACAACAAGCGGACTACTTACAACAAACAGATTTAGTGCGGTTTTATCTTGCATTATTACTGAATAACCACCGTTTTATTACGGCAAATCAAGTGTGGGAGGCATTACGCCATGCGACGATTGCCCCGCAAGTCATTAAGACGCTTAGAATGATGATTACGGCTGCGGAATTAGAATACCAAGCGAATCACCAAGCAGCGATTCAAAAGCAAGCAGAGGGCCTCTATAACCTCACTGCGCACCCATTAGCTGAACAGCTAGCAATGTTGACGCAAGCTGAACAATTACCACGTAATGTTTATGTCACCAGTATTGCGCCCATTTTAACGAATCCTTACAGTCATGCTTTCGTGAAGACGACTGTCATTGAAACGCTCGTCCAGCTGAATATTGAACAATTAGTCACGATGCAATGGTTTGAACAGACAAAAACTTTTGTACCTGCCGATATCCAATTGATGGAGGAGAGTCCGACGTTTAATGCGGTGTTAGCGGCGTTAAATGAGCAGTTAGCCACTGAAGATCCGACTTTGTTAGCACAAGTGATGGCGGATGTTGAGATGGGATTTGCATATTTATATCCTTTTGAAGCTGAAATCATGTATAATCCTACGGAGTGGGCGCAAGCATGGCTCAAACAGTTACTGGGTCCGGATTATACCGCGTCAGTGGTTATTTCAGAAAAGATACAGGACTGGGTGAAAAAGTTGCAAGAAATGACAGGGAAACTTGATTTTTAGAGTAGAAAACACCTAAATATCGTTTCAAAACTGACTTTTTTTGAGCATTAAGTGTTTACAAACGCGCTCATAGCAGATATAATCATTTTTGAATTCTTCAAGTGTAAAAAAACACTTTGATTTTAGCGCTTGAAGTATTATAATATTATGTAAAGGATTATCAGTTTAGTAAATCTAAACACTGATTTTTTCTTGCGAAAATACAGGAGGTTCGTTTTAATGGCAGAAAAAGCACATTACGAAAGAACAAAACCCCACGTTAACATCGGTACTATCGGACATGTTGATCATGGGAAAACAACTTTAACAGCAGCAATCACAAAGATGTTGGCAGACAAAGGCTTGGCTGAAGCTCAAGACTATGCAAACATCGATGCTGCTCCAGAAGAAAGAGAACGTGGTATCACTATCAATACAGCCCACGTTGAATACGAAACAGAAAACCGTCACTATGCACATATTGACGCCCCAGGACATGCTGATTACGTTAAGAACATGATCACTGGTGCTGCTCAAATGGACGGTGCTATCTTAGTTGTTGCCGCAACTGATGGCCCTATGCCACAAACACGTGAACATATCTTACTTGCTCACCAAGTTGGTGTTGACTACATCATCGTCTTCTTAAACAAGACTGATTTAGTTGATGATGACGAATTAACGGACTTAGTTGAAATGGAAGTTCGTGAATTATTATCAGAATACGATTTCCCTGGTGACGATATTCCAGTTATCCGCGGTTCAGCACTTGGTGCATTGAACGGCAATGCTGACGACGTTAAAGCTGTTGAAGAATTAATGGCTACTGTTGACGAATATATCCCAACTCCAGAACGTGACACAGACAAACCATTCTTGATGCCTGTTGAAGACGTATTTACGATCACTGGTCGTGGTACTGTTGCTTCAGGTCGTATCGATCGTGGCCAAGTTACTGTCGGTGACGAAGTTGAAATCGTTGGTTTGAAAGACGAAGTTGCTAAGACAACTGTTACTGGTTTGGAAATGTTCCGTAAGACATTGGATCAAGGTCAAGCCGGCGATAACGTTGGTGCTTTATTACGTGGTATCGACCGCGATAGCATCGAACGTGGCCAAGTTTTAGCTAAACCAGGTTCAATCCAAACTCACAAGAACTTCAAGGGTGAAGTTTATATCTTGAGCAAGGATGAAGGTGGTCGTCATACACCATTCTTCTCAAACTATCGTCCTCAATTCTTCTTCCATACAACTGATGTTACAGGTGTTATCGAATTACCAGAAGGTGTAGAAATGGTTATGCCTGGTGATAACGTAACATTTACTGTTGAATTAATCTCACCAGTTGCTATTGAAAAAGGTCTTAAGTTCACTGTTCGTGAAGGTGGCCGTACTGTTGGTGCCGGTGTCGTTAGTGAAATTATCGACTAATATTCAACCTAGTTGAATCGAAAAACTCGTAGTGTAAAAACTGCGAGTTTTTTTGTGCATTAAATTCGATAAAAGTTGGCCTGAAACGACTAAAATATCGGATTTTATCGCTTTTTAGACCAATAAATATTTACAATTTAGGTCAAATAGTTTATGCTGATTAAGTATGCAATTGATAGATTGTGAATATAACTGTCGGAGGGAAATTATGTCAGCAAAATGGGAAAAAAAGGGCACCAATGATGGTGAACTAACCTTTGAAATTGATTTAAATAAAATTAGTGAAGGTTTGGACGTTGCGTTCAAACGTGTACGTAAAAATATCAACACACCAGGTTTCCGTAAAGGTAAAATGCCTCGCCAAATCTTTAACAAGATGTATGGTGAAGAAGCCCTTTATGAAGATGCTTTAAATGCAATCTTACCAGAAGCTTATGATGCTGCTGTTAAAGAAGCTGCTATTCAACCAGTTGATCAACCACAAATTAATGTTGAAAAAATGGAAAAAGGCGAACCTTGGGTGATTACTGCTCAAGTCACCGTTAAACCAGAAGTAACTTTAGGCGACTATAAAGGCTTAGAAGTACCAAAACAAAGCCGTCGCATTACAATCAAAGACGTTGATCAAGAAATTGAAAACCGTCGCGAACGTCAAGCTGAATTGGTATTAAAAGAAGACGCAGCTGCTGAAAAGGGTGATACTGTTGTCATCGATTATGCTGGTTCTGTAGATGGCGTACCTTTTGATGGTGGTCAAGCAGACAACTATTCATTAGAACTTGGCTCAAATTCATTCATTCCAGGTTTCGAAGATCAATTAGTCGGTCACAAAGCAGACGACAACGTTGATGTTAAAGTAACCTTCCCTGAAGATTACCAAGCAGAAGAATTAGCTGGTAAAGAAGCCATCTTCAAGGTAACAATCCATGAAGTGAAAGCTAAGGAATTACCTGAATTAGATGACGAATTTGCTAAAGATATCGACGAAAGTGTTGATACATTAGACGAATTAAAAGAAAAAATTCGTGAAGAATTAAAACAACAAAAAAATGATGCTGCAGATGCTGCTATCCAAGATACAGCCGTTGCTAAAGCAACTGAAAATGCAACAATCGCTGAATTACCTCAAGCAATGATTGACGAAGAAATCAACAGTCAATTACAACAATACTTAGGTAACATGCAACAACAAGGTATCAACCCGGAAATGTACTATCAAATCACTGGTACAACTGAAGATGATTTGAAGAAACAATTCGCTGGTGATGCTGACAAACGCGTTAAGACAAGTCTTGTACTTGAAGCCGTTGTGGAAGCTGAAAACATCGAAGCAACAGACGAAGAAGTTGCTGCAGAACTTAAGAGTTTAGCTGAACAATACAATATGGAAGAAGCTGCTGTTCGTAGCGTCTTATCAGATGACATGTTAAAACATGATATCGGTGTTAAGAAAGCAATCGAAATCATTGCTGATTCAGCTGTAGAAGTGAAAGACGCTAAATAAGGTCGTCTGATCAATCCAAGCTTTAAATGATGCTAAAAAGCGGGTTCAAGGTGTTTACTTTGGACCCGCTTTTGTGTCATTGACGGTGTGCGAGTAACTTTACTTTATTCTAGACCATAGTTATGCTATAGTCTGAATTACGTTGTAGGGGTGTATTTTAACGACTCACAGCGGTAAGCGTATATCGAGAAAGGGGAGAATCCCAGTATGCTAGATGATACAGAAACAACTAACGGACCCGTAACGTGTTCGTTTTGTGGGAAGTCGCAAGATCAAGTGAAAAAGATCGTGGCTGGCCCTGGTGTTTATATCTGTAACGAATGTATCGACCTTTGCAAAGAGATTATTGATGAAGAGTTTAAAGATGAGGCCTTCAGTGATTTACTAGAAGTGCCAAAGCCAAAAGAAATTTTAGCCATTTTAAATGATTATGTGATTGGTCAAACAGAAGCGAAAAAAGCTTTATCTGTCGCAGTCTACAACCATTACAAGCGGGTCAACCAAATGTCAGTGGCCGAAGAAGGCGATACTGAATTACAAAAGAGTAATATTGCGTTAATTGGACCAACTGGTTCCGGGAAGACATTCCTTGCGCAAACCTTAGCGCGGATTTTAAATGTGCCATTTGCGATTGCAGATGCCACGACTTTAACTGAAGCGGGTTACGTGGGTGAAGATGTTGAAAATATCCTCTTGAAGCTGTTGCAAAATGCAGACTTCGATGTTGATCGTGCTGAACGCGGGATCATTTACATCGATGAAATCGACAAGATTGCCAAGAAGAGTGAAAACGTCTCGATCACGCGTGATGTTTCTGGTGAAGGGGTCCAACAAGCCCTCTTGAAGATTCTTGAAGGAACGATTGCTAGTGTGCCACCTCAAGGCGGTCGCAAGCATCCACAACAAGAGTTAATCCAAATTGATACGACCAATATTTTATTCATCATTGGTGGCGCCTTTGACGGCATCGAAACGATTGTTAAAAACCGCTTAGGTGAAAAGACAATTGGTTTTGGAAGCAAGAATGGTCAAACTACCAATGAAGATCAAAGCTTAATGCAACAAATTGTAACGGAAGATTTAATGAAATTTGGGATTATTCCTGAATTCATTGGTCGGATTCCGATTACCGCTGCATTGGAAAAACTGACTGAAGATGATTTGGTGCATATTTTAACTGAACCTAAGAACGCGCTCGTTAAGCAATACAGCAAGTTGATGGCCTTGGATAATGTTGAATTAGAATTTACACCAGAAGCACTCCATGCGATTGCACATCTAGCGATTGAACGAAACACGGGGGCCCGTGGTTTACGTTCGATCATTGAAGAAGTCATGATGGATATGATGTTTGATATTCCAAGTCGTGAAGACGTGGCTAAAGTTGTTGTAACGAAAGAAGCGGTGGATGGCACAGCCAACCCACAACTCTTTTTAGCTGACGGACAAGAAGCGTCATAAAAATTAAAAGACTGCCGGGACAAATTAGATTTTGTCGCGGCAGTTTTTTTGCATTAAGGGACTTTTGAAACGGTACAATGACGCGATTTAACGGGGTTAAGAAGATGTGTTAACCATGAAACTAGAGAGATGTCAACGGCGCAATAATTATTTATTTATGCTAAACTAACATTCGAAGGAAATAATCGGAGGTTATTATGGAAGTACATGATGTTGAAATGGTGATGAGTGCGGTAGCTGCTTCGCAGTACCCAACTGATCAATTACCTGAAATTGCGTTATCTGGTCGCTCGAATGTCGGTAAGTCTTCATTGATTAATAAATTAATCAATCGTAAGAGTTATGCCCGGACATCTAGCAAGCCAGGTAAGACACAGACTTTAAACTTTTACCGCGTTGAAAACGAACTTTACTTTGTCGATGTCCCTGGCTATGGGTATGCCAAAGTTTCAAAGAAGCAACGTGAGAAGTTTGGGCAAATTATCGAGGCTTATTTAACCAGCCGCTCAAATCTAAAGGGGCTTATTTCATTAATTGACGGCCGTCACGAACCAACCGATGATGATATCGCGATGTACGTTTTTGCGAAGTATTATGATATCCCTGTTTTAGTGGTTGCTACTAAGATGGATAAGATCTCAACGGGGAAATGGAATCGTCAAGAAAAAATCATCAAAGAAGCGCTTGATTTTAATCCAGTCGATCAATTTGTCTGCTTTAGCGCACTGACTGGTGCTGGTAAAGAGACAGTTTGGGAATGGATTGAAAAGCAATGTGCAATAGGGGGACAAGCATAATGGAATTTAATGACTATCAAAAGTTAGCCAACCGAACGTTATATGGTAACGAACAAGTGTTAACTAACTTAGCTTTGGGCTTAGCAAGTGAAAGTGGTGAAGTGGTTGATATCGTTAAAAAATATGCGTTCCAAGGCCACGAACTAGATGAAAAAATGATGTCTAAGAAAATCGGCGATGTGCTTTGGTATTTATCACAAATTGCGGAATGGAATAACCTCGACTTTGATAAAGTCGCGCGCGAAAACATTGAACAATTAAAACAACGCTACCCAGAAAGACACGCAGAATAAAGCGTACAATCGCGTTAACCGAAAGGCGATTGCAAATGACGCACGTTTAAACCAGCAAAAAGGCGGTAAGACAAAAATGAATTTGTCTTACCGCCTTTTTTGCTGTCTTTGTTTAATGCTTTTCTTTTTGTTCTGCATCTACCTTTTTTAATTTATCAGCTGTTTCTTCAACTTGTGCTTCAACTTTTTGGCGTTCTTCTGGTAGTGATGCGAATTTATCGAATAAACCGGTTAAATCGGTCTTGTTAGTGACTTTTAAGCCCATCGTAATCCCTCTTTTCTAATTTGCATCTATCATACCAGATAATAACGGTTTCGCCAATGATTCACTTTTTATAAATAAATATTGCATAATTATTTAATTGGTTGTATGATAGTCCTAATCAGAGGAGGAGATAATATGGCGATTAAAAAATTACTCACTTTTGTTGGGTTACCATTCATGGTAATGTTAACGTTTTTCATGATTCAGCAGCAGCCCGTTTTGGCAGCTGGACAGACGGTTAGCCAAGTGCAAGCTAAAAAAACGTTGGTTTTGGGGACCAGCCCCGATTATGCACCTTATGAATTTTTAGTGAATAAAAACGGTAAGAACAAGATTGTCGGTATGGATATTCAAGTCGCACAGAAGCTAGCTGATGATTTAGGCGTTAAGTTAGTGGTGAAGTCGATGGACTTTGATGCGTTATTGGTTGGTTTGGAAACCGGTAAAGTCGATATGGTTATTTCGGCGATGTCACCAACGGATGAACGAAGCAAGAGTGTTGATTTTTCTGATGTTTATTATCTCGGTGGTCAATCAATCTTAGTCAATAAAGCTGATGCGAAGATTTACCACTCCAAAAATAGTTTTAACGGGAAAAAAGTGGGGGTCCAAACGGGGAGTCTCCAACAAACACTCGCTAAAAAGCAAATTAAAGATGCGCAGATTACGGGCTTGGCCAAAGTCCCAGATCTCGTCCTTGCATTAAAGAGTCATAAAATCGACGGGATTGTGGCGGAAGAACCAGTCGCAACCGCCTATGCAAGT
Source organism: Latilactobacillus sp. VITA-14 (assembly GCF_046580785.1). Taxonomy (NCBI): domain Bacteria; kingdom Bacillati; phylum Bacillota; class Bacilli; order Lactobacillales; family Lactobacillaceae; genus Latilactobacillus; species Latilactobacillus sp. VITA-14. The sequence continues at coordinate 6,315 of NZ_JBJKTM010000012.1, read as the reverse complement.
AATGATCCAGAACTCGTTCAGATTAATGGGAAATTTGATTTAGGCGCAGACATGCAAGGATCAGCGATTGCCTTTCCAAAGGATTCGCCAACCTTAGTCGCTGCTGCTAATAAGAGTATCGGGCAAATTAAAAAGCAAAAATTAATTCCGCAATACTTAAAGAACGCGGGCCAACTCATGAAGGTCAATACGCACAACACTAGCATGTGGCACTATTGGTCATACTTCGCTAAAGGGATTGGCTACACATTATTCATTACGATTGTTTCAATTGCAATTGGGATTTTAATTGGGGTCCTCCTAGCCTTTGGGCGTTTGGCCAAAAATAAGTTGGTGCGTGCGCTGGCAGTCATGTATATCGAATTTGTTCGGGGCACACCGTTGATGATTCAAATCATGTTTGTCTACTTCGGGATTGGCTTATGGGTCAACATTCCAGCACTTTTGGCAGGGGTAATTGCCGTTTCCTTAAATAGTGCGGCGTATGTTGCTGAAATTATCCGTTCAGGGATCAATGCGATCGATGCTGGGCAAACTGAAGCTTCAAGAAGTTTAGGCTTGTCACAACGCGATACAATGCGTTACATTGTTTTACCACAAGCCCTGAAGAATATCTGGCCTGCTTTAGGGAACGAATTCATTTCTTTAATCAAGGAAAGTTCAATCGTTTCCATTATCGGGGTCACTGATTTAATTTATCAACTCAAAGTGGTTCAATCAGCAACTTATAAAGGCGTTGCACCGATTTTTGTTGCGATGGTGATCTACTTTATCATGACCTTTAGTCTCTCGAAACTTTTGAACTATGTGGAAAGGAAGATGCAACATGCTTAAGATTAATCAATTGGTTAAAAAATATGGGGACAACCTCGTGTTAAATGGTGTTAGTGGTGAAGTCCAAGCTGGTCAAGTGATTGTTGTCATCGGCCCTTCCGGTGGGGGTAAGAGTACGTTATTGCGGTGCTTGAACCGTTTAGAGGACCCAACGAGTGGCCAAATTCTGTTTGAAGGCACCGATTTGATGACGTTATCTGAAAAACAGCTTGATCAGATTCGGACAAAGATGGGGATGGTTTTCCAAAACTTTAACCTTTTCCCCAATTTAACTGTCCTCGATAACTTAACGTTGGCGCCACAAAAAGTGAAGAAAGAATCAGCGGCCGAAACAACGGCTAAAGCAAAAGCGTTGCTTGAACGCGTTGGTTTAGCGGATAAGGCGGATGCTTATAGTGATCAACTCTCTGGTGGGCAGAAACAACGGATTGCAATTGCGCGGGCATTAGCGATGTCACCCGACGTATTGTTATTTGATGAACCGACATCTGCGCTCGATCCAGAAATGGTCGGCGAAGTCCTCAAGGTCATGCAAGACTTAGCACAAGAAGGGATGACAATGGTTGTTGTCACCCACGAAATGGGGTTTGCGCGCGAAGTGGCGGATGAAGTCTGGTTTATGGCAGATAGTCAAATTGTCGAAAAAGGGACCCCCGAAGCCATTTTTGACCATCCGCAAGAAGAACGGACGCAACAATTTTTAGCTAAGGTCCTAGCACAATAGTTGCAATTTAGTCAAAAACACGTAAAATAGAAAGACGAACACTTGTTTTGAATTAAAGGAGTGGTGTTTTTGGCAAGCGAACACATTGAACATAAATTAGCACTCTTACCCGCATTACCTGGTTGTTATATCATGAAGGATATCAATGCCAAGATTATCTATGTGGGTAAAGCAAAAAATCTTAAAAACCGCGTGCGCTCGTATTTCAAGAGTAGTCACGAAGGAAAAACGGCCAAATTGGTCTCTGAAATTGTCGATTTTGAAACAATCATCACATCGACAAATAAAGAGGCCTTTTTGTTGGAAATTACGTTAATCCAGAAACACCAACCTTACTTTAATATTAAACTTAAGCGGGGCACAGGCTACCCCTACATTAAAATTACGAATGAACGCGATCCGCGCCTACTGATCACGGGGGATGTCAAAAAAGATGGCGGCTTTTATTTTGGCCCTTATCCGGACGTGTATGCCGCCCAAGAAACATTGCGATTCTTACAACGGGTTTATCCTTTACGACGCTGTCAGGGACATCAAGGGCGGCCCTGCTTGTATTATCATATGGGTCAATGTTTGGGCGCGTGTTTCAAAGAAGTGCCTGAGAGTGTCTATGCGGCCCAAATCAAGGAGATTAAACGTTTCTTGAATGGGCAAGTTGATCCGGTTAAAAAAGAACTGACGGCCAAGATGACTACGGCTGCTGAAGAGATGCAGTTTGAACGCGCCGCAGAATTGCGCGATCAACTCCACTACATTGAAGCCACCGTTGAAAAGCAGAAAATTATTTCTAACGATAATACCCCGCGCGATTTATTTGCCTTTTATTTGGATAAGGGCTGGTTATCGATTCAAATCTTCTTCATCCGCCAAGCACGGTTGATTCGGCGTGAAAAGCGGCTCTTCCCGTGTGTCAGTACACCTGAAGAAGAATTGGCAACCTTTATTTTACAATGGTACAACCGCAAGAATAATGTGTTACCCCGCGAAATTCTGGTTCCAGAAGGGGTCGAAAAGAAAGTCCTCACCGAAATTTTGAATGTGCCGATTCGCACGCCGCAACGTGGTGAGAAAAAAGCGTTGATGGAAATGGCGCAGAAAAATAGTCGGCTTGTGTTGGAAGAGAAGTTCCGTTTATTGGAACTCGACAACCGCAAGACCGTTGGGGCGCAAGATGAGATTATGGACGCGCTTGGCTTACCACATGGACACGTGATTGAAGCGTTTGACCATTCACATATTCAAGGGACTGATCCTGTCTCGGCGATGGTCACGTTTGTTGATGGCCGTGCGGAGAAGACACTCTATCGCAAGTATAAGTTAACGCAAACGACAGATCGCGCAGGCGCCAACGAAGATGCCAATACGCGGGAAGTCATTTTCCGGCGGTATTCGCGATTGCTCAAAGAGGATAAACCACTGCCTGATTTGATTTTAATGGACGGTGGAATTGTGGAGCTCAATGCGGCTAAAGACGTCTTAGAGAACGAATTAGGGCTATCAATTCCCGTTGCAGGGATGGTCAAGGATAATCATCACAAAACCGCCTCGTTGTTATATGGGGAAGTTGATCAAACCATTCAGTTGGATCCAAAGAGCCAAGGGTTCTACTTACTAACGCGGATTCAAGAGGAAGTCCATCGTTTTGCCATCAGTTTCCATCGCCAATTGCGGGGAAAGAACTCCTTGAGTTCTAAACTCGATGATATTAAGGGCGTTGGTCCTAAGACGCGGACAAAACTCTTGAAGAATTTTGGTTCGATGAAACATATCAAAGAAGCTTCAGTGGCGGAACTCGAAGCACTCGGGATTTCTAAGACTGTGGCGCAAACGATTAAATTATCACTTTAAAAGCCTAGGTCAGACAACTATTATTTGTCTGACCTAGGTTTTTTTTAGGGTGCTAATGGTTGGTTAATGGTTTTTTTTACCCACTTAGTAGCCAATTGGATGTAAGCTGATTCCTGAGACAACTTTTAAGAGAGGGTATAATGAATAAACCATCTCTCAAAAGGAAGGAATTTTTACATGCCAACTCGTTACGACAAAGAATTCAAACAAAACATTATCAACCTATATAAGCAAGGCGAATCAGCTGCCCAACTGGCCAGAGAATATGGCATTGGCTATTCAACAGTTCATAAGTGGATCCAGGGCCAGGCCAAAACTCAATCCGGTAAATCGCCAGACGAAATCAAAGCGATGGAAAAGCGACTGGCTTCGCTGTCTGAGGAGAACGAAATCCTAAAAAAAGCCATGGGCTTCCTTGCGCAGAAGTAACCAATATCTTTGATTACATTCACCAAGAAAGCCATCACCACCAGGTAACCAAGATGTGCCGAATCCTCGGTGTTTCCAGAGCTCAGTATTATCGTTATCGATCCCCCAAACCTTCAAAACGCCGGGCCGAAGATGCGGGCTTGAAACAACGGATTCTGCGGATCTTTGCGGAATTTAAGCAGCGATACGGTGTTATGAGGATCCACCATGAATTGAATCTGGAACTTCAACCACTGCAGCTTCGGTGCAGTCCACGACGGATTTCCCGGCTCATGAAGGAACTGGATAGCCACTCCGTTACCGTCAATAAGTGGAAAACGGCTTCGGCTTCCAAAACCAAGGTTGAACAGCGTCCCAACTTGCTTAAGCAGGATTTCTCGACCACTGGTTTAAATCAAAAATGGACCGCTGATATGACCTATATTCAAACGAAGGGTAATGGCTGGTGTTACTTATCAACCATCATGGACCTGCACTCACGACGGATTATCGGCTATTCGTTCTCAAAAAAGATGGCTACTGATTTAGTCTTAAAGACCCTTGAAAGCGCGGTTAAAAATCGAACCATTACTGGGGACCTGATTATCCATACGGATTTAGGATCACAGTATACCAGCGATGATTACAGGCTCCTATGTCAAGAATCCGGACATAAAAGTACGAACAAATTTGACTTTCAATTTAAATTACTTAATTTAATTTTCGGAGGCCGAAGTTTTAGTCCCGTTCAGATTTTAAAAACGCTTTAGAGTATATTAAATAAGCCCCAACATGCCCAATAACGAATGGTTGAATTATGCGTCTACTGATTTCTTGATCGCTGATTGCAATAATGGGTTCAGTACCGCGTTCGTCAATTTGGTGTTTAATAAGTATCACTATACCCTTCGGTTATGTGTTCACTGAATAAACTTTTGTGAAATAGCTTCATACCATAGTTCGTAAGAATGAGGGCTTTCCCAGTCGGGCCGCTATTGCGCGCTTAACTTTCAAAAGTAAGTTAAAACTTTGCACTTATGCAATTAAAGGTTCTAAAATTCTGTTAAGTACTTCGTTAGCGGCCTTAACTATTGATATAAGCAACCATATTGTCACTAGCATAAAGTGAACATCGCATCGATGTCCGATAATTTAAGTTATTACAACCCCGAATAAATTATATGAGATTTCGCAAAAATTTTAGACTTGCCCTGATTTTGAAGCCGGAGGCTTTTAATTTAATTCATTAAATTTAACTTTCAGTTTAAACAAGCATGAAAATACAGGCCTAAGAACTGTATCCTCGGACATTAGTAGCGACCATATGACACTAGGATTTAGGCATACCTATTAGTCCAGGGGTCATTACCAAGCTAAA
>NZ_JBJKTM010000012.1:0-1113 GCF_046580785.1 Latilactobacillus sp. VITA-14 | reverse complement strand
CCACTCCGTTACCGTCAATAAGTGGAAAGCGGCTTCGGCTTCCAAAACCAAGGTTGAACAGCGTCCCAACTTGCTTAAGCAGGATTTCTCGACCACTGGTTTAAATCAAAAATGGACCGCTGATATGACCTATATTCAAACGAAGGGTAATGGCTGGTGTTACTTATCAACCATCATGGACCTGCACTCACGACGGATTATCGGCTATTCGTTCTCAAAAAAGATGGCTACTGATTTAGTCTTAAAGACCCTTGAAAGCGCGGTTAAAAATCGAACCATTACTGGGGACCCGATTATCCATACGGATTTAGGATCACAGTATACCAGCGATGATTACAATCAACGTTTAACTGAGCTACATATCCGCCACTCATACAGCCGTAAGGGTTGTCCGTATGATAATGCGCCAATGGAATCCTTTCACGCTTCCCTCAAAAAGGAATGTGTTTATCCAGTGCCGGTCTTTGAAGATTATGAAACTGCCGCTGCCGTCCTTTTTGAATATGTGCATGCTTTCTACAATAGGAAGAGAATTCATAGTTCACTGGGCTACCAGACCCCCTTACAAGTTGAAATTGCAACACTTACGAGCCAAATGGCCGCCTGATTTAATGCTTTCCAGGGTTCAAATAAGTTATTAATCGCGATTAATGATTTATTTGAGCTGTGGAAGGTAAACGCGGTTCTGAACGTCTCTTAAAATCTGTCTCAAATATTGACTTCAATCCACATATCGGTATTTTACCTAATGAATATCGCAATCTCTATCAGCATAAAAAATTTGAAACGATTACTTTATCAGACGAGTTTGATGCAAATACACAGCCCTAACAATAAATTTAGTGCACATCCTTAAATTATCTTCTATAAATTGAACTCTTGATATTAGATTTTAAAGGGCTCCAAGAAAGTTAGACAAAATCTAACTTTCTTGGAGCCCTTTTATGCCTTGAATTATCAAATTAAGTTGGCAAATTCTATAATTAATCCGAACAGAAATTAAAAAGCCCAAAGCAATCACTTACAATGGTAGTAGCTAATTCCAACCAATATAGGGAGTGATTACTTTGGGTACATCTACTTTATCACGTTTTCAACGTGGCGCACTAGCAC
>NZ_JBJKTM010000011.1:0-67974 GCF_046580785.1 Latilactobacillus sp. VITA-14 | reverse complement strand
TTTGAGCACATTAGTGCTCAAGATTTAACGACGACGTTACTCCAAATTAACCAGCGACCGCTTAAAATACTCGACTGGCAAACACCGTATCAGGTTATGCTGACAAATTTGTCCAAAAATTCGGATTAAATTTGCAATCTACCTTACATTTAAGAATAAATCGCTCTATAACTGTGATGACAGTGTTTACAATTGTGTAAAATAAAATAAGACCCACCACTTATTAAGTGATGGGTCTTATTTTATTCAGCTATAAATGTATTATAATGAACACCCTTACTAAAGTAATTCCGCCACCAATGGCCAATTGATCATCTTCCAAAAGTTTTCGATGTAATCAATCCGGTTATTCTGGTATTTCAGGTAGTACGCATGTTCCCAAACGTCAAGTCCAAGTAGTGGTCGATTACGACTCATAAGTGGTGAATCTTGATTAGGCGTTGTCATGATTTGTAGTTCACCATTTTGATCGATAACAAGCCATGCCCAGCCAGAGCCAAATACACCAAGGGCAGCTTCGGTGAATGCTTCTTGGAACGTCTTAAACTTCCCAAAGCGGGCTTCAATCCGTTCGAGTAATTCCCCCGTTGGTGCTTCTGGCGCATTCGGTGTTAGAATTCGCCAGAAGAAACTATGATTGGCATGGCCCCCAGCATTATTGCGGACAGGTGTTTGAAGATTCTCAGGTAAATCATCGATGTGTGTCAACAAATCATGTAATGATTTACCTGCTAAATCGGGGTGCTTGGCTAGCGCCGCGTTGAGTTTTGTTACATAAGTCTTATGATGTTTGTCATGATGCAGATGCATTGTTTCAGAATCGATATACGGCTCTAAGGCCACATATTCATAAGGTAGTGCTGGTAATTTAAATGTCATTGTTCACCCTCCTTGTTATAACCTCATCATACAAGTCTATGGCGTTAAAAAGCGAATAATATGATTCTACGACCATTGAAAAAAGCTGACTAATGTTTATTAGCCAACTTTTTTTGAATCCTGGGTAGCTGCGTATCGATTTCTGCCAACATCATGTTCGGTGTCTTATGTTGGAAAAAAATGATGTAGTCCGCAAGCCGATAATACTTTGGTCGTCGTTTGTGATACAGTTCGCGTAAACCATCGTGGCCCAATTGATTCACAAGTGGCCGCCGATCATTGCGCGAAACGCGGCGCCAATGTGCTTCATAACTCCCATTTAGGAAAAAAATGGGGATATGACTCTGTTCAAGTAAATGGCGCGTCTGAGCATCATCCACGACCCCGCCGCCGGTTGCGATAATCCCATCGTGTTGGATCAATGTCTGTAAGGCCTCAAATTCCATTTGTCGAAATGCAGCCTGCCCTTTTTCGGCAAAGATTTCGTTAATCGTCATTTGCTGTTCTTGCATGATGTAGCGATCCAAATCAATCCAGTCACAATGGTAATGATGTGCAACTTTACGAGCAATGGTCGTTTTACCAGACCCCATAAAACCGATTAAAATCAGTTGCATCTAGTCAATCAACCCCTATGGTTCTATTTCAAATATATTGTTGGTTCCAAGACTGCTCCGCACATACGGTCAGTTAAACACTCTTTACAAGTTAGTTTCATTGTAAGGTATCTGTGGGTTGGTTACCAGTTTTTTTTGAAAATAGATTAGCCGCTAAAGTCGTTAGCGGTATGGATTGAATTTTTGGAACACCAATTGCATCGAGGTAAACAAGATTAATGGCATCTCCTTGATTCTTCTTATCATGTAAAAGTTGCGTGAAGAGTCGATCACTCATAAGTAACGGGCTATCTGTCGGCAAGCCGACCGCATTTAAAACAGTTGTAATCACTGGTGTTAAATGCGCTTCAGTCAGTCCACTTTGTTCGACTAAGTGCTGCATGGCAACTAACCCGATGCTGACCGCTTCACCGTGCATCAGGCTGCCATTGGCCAGGGTTTCAACCGCGTGACCAATCGTATGACCGTAATTTAATAATTGGCGTTGATTACTTTCTTTTTCATCGGCCATGACAATCTGTGCCTTGTAGTGCACACTTTGCTGAATTAGTGTTTCAGCCTGCGCTAGAATCATATGCGCACTTTGAATCCCTGTCACCTGTTGCCAAAATGTCCCACCGTTGAGTGCAGCTACTTTAACGATTTCCGCATAACCGGCCAGTAATTGGCGTTGATCCAGCGACGTTAAAAAGTCGGGATCAATCAATACTAAATCCGGCTGGTAAAAAGAACCAACTAAGTTCTTGCCAGCTGGTAAATCAAGTGCAGTCTTTCCACCGACACTACTGTCAACTTGTGCCAAAAGCGAGGTTGGCATCTGAATAAATGTAATCCCCCGCATATAGGTGGACGCGATAAACCCCGCCAAATCACCGACAACCCCACCACCTAAAGCAATCACCCCGTCATGACGGGTAAAATTCGCCGCTGCCAGTTGGGAATAAAGTGCCATTGCTTGGTCAAGTGATTTCGACGTTTCACCAGCCGGAATAATAATCGGTGTGACTTGATAGCCAGCTTGGATTAATTGAGATTCGACCGTTTCTAAATACAACGGGGCAACATTCGTGTCTGTGATTAATGCGATTTGACGAGGTGTCCAAACTTGCGCGATTTGTTCAGCACAGATGTGATACAAACCAGATTGGATCCGAATCTGATAATTTTTTTGTGTGAGGTGGACATCAATTATCACCATTAGTGCCGCCACTGTTTGACGACTGCATCAACGGCCCACACTTGATGACACATTTCAAGATAAGTAGCTGGCTTTAAGGCTTGTGCGCCATCAGAAAAGGCTTTTTCTGGATGATCATGAATCTCAACTTGTAACCCACTTGCTCCAGTTGCGACTCCAGCCCGAGCCATTGGCGTCACAAGATCCCATTCACCAGTCGCATGACTCGGATCAATTAAGACTGGATAGTGCGTTAATTTTTGTAAAACTGGGACAGCATTTAAATCAAATGTGTTGCGCGTATAGTGATTGTCAAACGTCCGAATCCCGCGCTCTAACAGCATAATTTGTTGATTACCGTTGGCAGCAATGTACTCGGCAGCATTTAATAAATCATCAACAGTTGCTGCTAAGCCACGTTTTAAAGCAACGGGAACGTTGGTTTTTCCAACAGCTTTCAATAATGAAAAGTTTTGCATATTGCGCGCCCCGATTTGAAAAATATCGGTATATTGCGCCACTAAATCAACATGCGTTTCATCCATCACTTCGGTCACAACGTCCATTTGATAAGCATCAGCAGCCTTGCGCAATGCTTTCAAACCAGCTTCGCCCATCCCTTGAAAGGAATACGGTGATGTCCGGGGTTTATACGCGCCACCCCGCAAAATAGTTGCACCGCCTTCTTTAGCAACTTTGGCCATCGCCATAATGTGGTCAGCAGATTCGACCGAACAAGGACCCGCCATCACCGTGAAGTCTGCACCGCCAATCGTACTGTGTGCTAATTCGATGACCGTGTTTTCGGGTTGGAATAGCCGACTGCCAAGCACGTAACTCGGTTCATCCGTGGTGGTTGCCGCAATGACTTCTTTCTCTGCTGGGGTAAAATCAATTGCTTTTGCACCGATCACCGCTACATGGTGCTTAATCTGATAGACATTCGGATTTGTCGTGCGTTGTCGTGCGCAAAAATCATCAATCAGCGCTGAATCAGTATTTGGTTTAAATTGAATAATCATAAATTATTAAAACTCCTTCGTTAAAGCATGATAGATGGGATCGGTTTGTAGGACCTGGCCCGTCCAGAATTGAAAACTCAACGCGGCCTGTTCAACTAACATGCCAAGCCCGTTTTGGGTTGGATGACCACTTCGAGCCGCTAACTGTAAAAAAGCAGTCTGACGTGGCGCATATATTAAGTCGGCAACTAAACAAGTCATCGGTATTTGACCAATTAAAGGTGCTGCCAGCGGTAATCCAGGGGTATTGACCATGCCAAGATTCGTGGCGTTAATCACGCAATCAGCATTACTGAGTGCTTGTTGGAGTGCCTGTTCATCGGCATAATTATGTAGCACGATGGACATCGAATGGTGATTAGCAATTTTTGCCAGTCGTTGTTCAACCGCCGCATAAGTCGTATTTTGACGTTTGAAGACCTGAATCGTCGCCACACCATAACGAGCGGCGGCTTCGATAACCGCGAGAGCAGCACCCCCACCACCCAGAATAACAATCTGCTGACTAGCTAGATTGGGATATCTTTTCTGCAAAGCGCGCCAAAAACCATCGCCATCAGTATTCGTGCCTACCAATTTACCCGATCGTAAAGCAACCGTATTGATGGCGCCAACGAGTTGCGCAGTTGGCATTAACTCGTCCATTAATGGCACAAGCGACTGTTTATAGGGCATTGAAAGATTAACGCCTGCCACACCAAGCGTCCGAATCGCTTTTGCGACATCTTGCGGCCGTGCTTGGCTATCGAAAACCAGATACCGCGCGTCGATTTGATGTTGTTTAAAACCCAGATTATGAATCATGGGCGACAAGCTATGGTGCGCCGGATGCGCAACCAAGCCGTAAAGAGCTGTATAACCTGATATCATTACATTTTCCTCTAAAACTATCATACTTTACTTAATGAGATTTTTAAATGGTTGGTATCAAAAAGTCATGCTTAATACTGTTATTTTTTGTCATTATCCGGTAAGATTAACATAGATTGAAAACGGTTAATATAATAGAAAGAGGTCCTTAATAATGTCGATCGAACGTCAAACGTTATCCGTTAAAGAACAAGCATTTATAGTTGATGCATATTGGTTAACACCCATTCCAGATTTCGAGCATCCAGTTAAACATCCCGTCATGATTATTTGTCCAGGCGGTGGTTTTACGTATCATTCAGGTCGTGAAACAACACCGGTCGCGTTGCGATTTTTAGCAGAAGGGTTTCACGTGATTGTTCTCCCCTACCAATTAATAAGTTCGACTGAAACCGTTTATCCGCTCGCTTTACATCAGCTTGCTAAGACAATTGAGTGGGTGACTGATCAAGCTGGAGAATATGATATTGATTTGGATCGAATTGTTTTGACTGGTTTTTCAGCTGGTGGACATGTGGTCGCTACCTATAATAGCATTGCGACCGATCCAATCCACCGAGCTGATTACGGGTTAGACGATTACCGTGGTCATCATGCAGCGATTGTCTTAAATTATCCTGTGATTGATTTTGACGCTGGTTTTCCAATTGATGATGCAACTAAGCAACAGATTACAGTGGACCAAACTTTATGGCACGCACAAAAAAATATCACAGCAGCAGCTAAACCAGCTTTTATTTGGCAAACAGCCACAGACGCCCTTGTTCCAGCAACGAATTCACTTCTATATACACTTGCATTACAGCAACATAAAATCCCTGTTGAATACCATCTCTTTGGAGCTGGTGTTCATGGCCTTTCGCTTGCTAATCATGTGACTCAAACACCAGGCAAACCAGAATATGCTAATACTGTAGCAGCTCAGTGGGTCCCACTTGTATTGGACTGGTTTAAACTGATGGCAATTTTATAAGAACCTAAAAAGCAATGGATACAGTAATATTAACTGCATCCATTGCTTTTTTGCTTATTTACGGTCTGCCTTATTAGCAATACCTAATTCTTGACGATATTTAGCGACGGTTCTTCTAGCAACTTTAATGTCATACTTAACTTTTAACTGGTCCGCGATTTTTTGATCAGACAATGGATGATGGGCTTCTTCTTCCTTAACAACTGTTTGAATTGCAATGTGCGTCTGTGTCAAGGTGGGACCTTCCTCTAAAATTGTACTCCGTTTGGTCAACAAATTCCGCAGAAGATAGATACCATTAGGCGTCCGAATTGATTTTTCTTTAATCGTTCGGCTAATTGTTGATTCACTGAGCTGCAATTGATTTGCGATATCCCGTAGAATCAATTGATTAGGATATGCTTGTTTTCCAGTAATATAATCCCACTGTGCCTTGATTAGGACTTCAGCAACCATTAATAATGTTTGCCCGCGCTTATGCAAACTCGTGTTTAATATCTGATACTCGGCATATTTTTGCTGAATGTATTGTTTGGTAGCGACATCGACTTCTTTTTGGAACTGCGCGTAACTTGCATGTTCAAAAATCAGCGTTGGTCGCCCAAATTCAGTCAATAGTAGCTGATATCGTGAGCCATTCATCTTAATAATGACATCTGGCACTTGAAAATTAGTTGGTGAGTCATCAAACATATTTCCTGGTTCAAGACTCAGTGCACCTATTTTGTGTAAAATCGATTGCATATCATCTTGACTAATGGCTAACTGAGTTTGAATTTGTTTAATATCACCAGCTAATAATTGTTCAAAATAATCAGTTATCACCAAAATACTAAGATCATCAGCCGGATAAATAGCAGAGGCCTGTAGTAATAACACTTCTTGTGCATCACGACCACCAACCCCGATTGGATCAAGTTCTTGTAGTAACGTCACAACGTCTTGATAAGTGGTCTGATCAATTTGATTTTCTTGGATAAAACGGGCTTCATCCACCTTTAAATAGCCATTTGGTTCAACCTCCAAAATCAGCCGTTGCAAAAGTTGCTGTAATTTACCTGCTTTAAATCGATAACCGACTTGTTCCAACAAATAATCGTATAAATTACCTGTTCCGTGAGCCGCTAGCTTATCAAAATTGAATTCTTTTGTACAGGCTTCGACGGACCCGACCTCAAACAAGGGATTCTCTAAACTACGAGCTTTTAAATAATCCAGTAGGTCGAGACTATTAGATCGCAAAATTTTTAAGGATTGTTGCAATGTATTATTTAAAACCAAGCTTTGTTTTAAAGCAGCCACTTGTTTTAAGGTCATTATCATCATTCCCATCTAAATAATTGATTTAAAATACTCATTTAACGTTCCAAAATGGTTAAAGATTTGATCAGCCTTAGTTTGATTTACTTCAGCTTGTTTAGCCCAAACCGTTAATCCGGCTTGCTTAGCTGATAGAATACCAGTTGGACTGTCTTCAATCACAAGACATTCTGATTTTTGAAAACCAAGTTTTTCAACACTTACTTGATAGATCTCTGGATGGGGTTTATTGTGAGCCAACTCTTCCCCGCTGAGTACTTGACTAAAGTAATGGTCTAAGTAACATTCATACAACATCCGTTCAATTTCATTTTTTTGACCTGCAGATGCTAGGGCAATCTTTATATTACCACGTTCTAGCGTGTCTAGAGTCTTAATTACGCCTTCATTGAGATGATCGACATAATTAATTGGCAATTGTTTTAAATGCGCCTCATAATCGGTTTTAATCTTTGTTCGCTGCTGTTCATCAGGTACTAACAAACGCCAAACATTTTCATTACTAAGCCCAAAATACGCCGCTTCATCACGGCTCCCCGGTTCAATTTGATGTTCATCAAAATATTTCATTCGTCGCTGAAAATAGAAGCGTTCGGTATCGACTAATACGCCGTCCATATCGAAAATGACTGCTTTTAACATCCTGATCCCTCCCAAAAAGGGTGAGATTTATCCAATCTCACCCACAAACACTATTTTAGTATTCTAATTTCCACATATAACGGCGTTTGGTTAATGGATGTTTTCTAGCAATTGCTAATTCTTCAGCATAGACACGCATGATCCCCGTTAATAAGATTGGATTAAAGTAATCAATCACGTTATTGCTTGCTACTGAATTTAACCCGTGATCTTTGGCATCAATTACAGTGACTTTAGCATCGAAGCGTTGTAAGAATGTTAACGCACGTGCATCAAGTGGTCGGGTTGGGCCATCATTCATAAATAATAGGTATGGCACATCTGTTTCTGTTAATTCGAATGGGCCATGGAAATATTCGCCAGTATGCAATGTTGGTGCACTGATCCATTGCATTTCCATCAACAAGAATGAAGCAGTCGCATATGCCACGTCATAAGTTGCACCACTACTCATGACATAGATTGTTTGATCATCTTTATATTGTTCAGCAAATTGTTTTGCCATTGGGCCAACTAATTTAACTTCTTGTTCGATTAAATCGCCAATTCCATCAAAAGCACGTTCTGCTTCATCATAGAAAGCATAGTCTTCAAATTGATGGCAAATTTCAACTGCTAATTTTAAAACGTTGGTCATTTTTTCAACTTTAGCAGCATAATTCTTTTCAAACCCGTGCACAATACTGTATTCAGCAGCTTCGATGATTGGTGAATCAGCAACATGTGATAAGGTAATGACTTGTGCATTCAATGAACGTGCTAATTTAGTTGCTTCAATCGATTCTGGTGTGGACCCACCAAGGGAGGCAGTAATAACGATGGTATGTTCATCAATCCCTTTGGGTGTATCGTAATTAAATTCATTGGCAGTCATAATACTTGTGAGTAATGCTTGGCTTTCATGTGAAATAAAATAGTAACCAGGATATAAATCGGCCATTGAAGCCCCACAGCCAACGAATAGGACACGTGAAATTGATACATTTTTTCCTTTAATTGCTTCGATAATTGAAGCTGGTGTTGAGACTGTCATAATAGTACCCTCCAAATGTTTTTAAAATTTAATACCAAATTTAAGCAAAAATACCAAGTACACTAAATATTAGTCCGCTGACAATACAAATGGTCAAGATCCAGCCGGTACCAACTTTCTTTTTAAGTAACCAGTACATGAAAAACGTAAAAGCAAGTGGAATCATCTGTGGGAAGACCGTATCGAGTGTTTTTTGTAGATTGAAGGTCTTACCCATGTGAATTGGTGTTGTGATACCAATCATACTTGCGATCATTGAGCCGATAACCATTAATCCAACAATAGTGACCAGATACATGAGCCGGTCGATAACATTCTCTTTGGTTAATTTCTCCAAATATTTATTCCCTGCAGAATAACCAATTTTGCCACCCCAATAAGTGACAATAAACGATGGAATGAACGAGATAATTATTGCTAAAATTGGCCCTAGAATACTCCCCTGTTTAGCAAAATTAATCCCTAATCCAAAAGCTAACACACGGATCGTTCCTTGGAAGAATGAATCCCCGACACCTGATAATGGTCCCATTAAAGAAGACTTCACTGCTGTAATTGAGTCTGGGTCAAAACTATCAGGTTCACGCGCATATTCTTCTTCCATCGATGCTGTCAAACCTAAAATGAAGGCACTTGTTTGTGGTGTACAGTTGTAAAAGGCCATGTGGCGTCGATATGCTTCTTTTTTACGTTCGATTTCTTCAGGTGAATCCCCGTATAGCGCATCAATTGTGGGCGCAATGCCATACATAAACCCCATGTTCATTTGGCGTTCATAGTTCCATGAAGCTTGGATAAACCAGGAACGCCAGAAGAATTGCCAATATTTTTTACGAAGTGTTGCTTGACTGTTATTTTGTTCTTTTTTCATGAGATAACCTCCTTCCTAAAGTTCTTCCAAGTCGTCATCATCAATGGCCACTTGTTCGGTAGCTGGTTTTTGTTTCGGGAGAATTTCATTTAATACAAGTGCCAAGATAACAGCGAAGATGGCAACACCAGTAACTGATAAGTTGGCGTAAGCTGTTACGAAAAAGCCCAGTAATAGATACGCCGTTGTCTTTTTAGTCAGCATCGTTGACATCAATAATGCAAACCCAAATGCTGGTAAGATCTTACTTGCAAGTGTTAGACCATTGGTTAACCATTCTGGGATGCTATTAACAACTGAGCTGACAACCCCAGTGCCAAAATAAATCGCTAAGAAAATTGGCACAAAGTACATCAGTGCATATAGGAATGGTCCCCAGAAAATATGATATGAGCGGGCCTTCTTGAAATCGCCCGCATCGATTGCGTTATCAGCCATGTGTGAAAATGATGACAGTACTGTTCTTAAGACAATCCCAATCATTTGGCCCAAAATTGCAATTGGTAAGGCGATTGTTAAGGCCGTTTGGGCATTTGTATTTGATAAAATGGCGAATGATGCCGCAATAATCGAACCTAAAGTCATATCGGGTGGCGCAGCTGCCCCGATATTAACAATCCCTAATGAAATCAATTCAAGTGACGCCCCGATCATTAGCCCTTTTTGCATATCGCCAAGTACGATGCCGACCAAACAACTAACAATTAATGGACGTTCAAAGTTAGAGCGGCCGAGCAACCGAGAATCGAACATGGCAATTACACCAATCAAACCCAGTAGAATTGCTTTAACTAACATAGTAGTTCTCCTTTCATCGCCGTGAGTGGTATTAAATCATCTGATTTAGACTCTCACGTTTTGATGTTGGTACTTGTTGCATGTTTAACTTAACCCCCTGCTCTTTCAATTGCCGACTTAATTCAACCTCCTCATCCGTTAAATAAATCGCATTACTATATTTAGTTGTGCCAGGTCGTTCAGGAATGCCCCCGTAGTTAATCTCAGTGATATCCTTAAACGCTGTGACAAATTGGTACGTTTCTGCGACACTTGCTGTAATAATCATCGTTGTGTCTGATAACGCTTTAATTTTAGGAATCCGTTCAATTGCTTGTTCGACAGAGAAAACACTCAACTTAACATCAGCTGGTTTTGACAGTTTTAGTGACATTTTTTTAAATTCATCATTCGCTGTTTTGGTATCAATCACAATGATGCGTTCAATCCCCTGTGATTTGGTCCAAGCAAAAACAACCTGTCCGTGCATCAAACGATGATCAATTCTTAACATTTTAATCATTTAAAATTCCTCCTTATCTATTTTTTCTGTAACAAGTTGATTAATACACATCACCCCATGTTGTCCCGCCGTAACAATTTCACCAATTGTTTCTAGCGTTACTTGATTTGGATAAGTCACTAAGGTCATCAGCAATGGTAAATTCATCCCTGTCAAAACAATTAATTGTGGATGGGTTGCAAGTAATTGCCACACCTCGTTATTGACTGAACCGCCTAAGACATCTGTGATAATCAATATTGGTTCAGTTGTGTCAGTCTCTAAAATGGCATCAATCGCTTTTAGATACTGATCTTCACTCCCATCACTATATGCTGCAAAAGCATACAATCCATCAACTTGCCCAACAATCATTTCCAAAGTATCCTTCAACCCTAGCGCTAATTTTCCATGACTTACTAATATTATCTTCATCTTTTTCACCTCTTAATGTCCTACATCTTTATACAAGCAAAGAGCGTGCCAGTTTTCTGGCACGCTCTTTGTATAATGTATAAAGGTTGATATATCAGTGGTTTGCAACAACAATATCGAAAATATAGCCTAATTCAGTATCCGGTATTTTGACACTATAGATTTGTTCTACGACACTAAAGGCTTTTTGAATATTGTGATAGATGACAGTTGCCTCAGAATCAAATGCCGTTGTAACAGCATAACTTGTGATCGGTTCATTACGAATTAAACGCTCAATCAGGCAGCTAACATGCACATACAACGCCATTCTTGTTTGGTTGTTAAGTGTACTTTGACTGATTTGACAATAATTTGACAGTGCTTGATCAACATTAGCCATGACCGTTCGCGCATCTAAAATTGTTAATGAATTAATCACGCGCTCAATCGAAAAATTCCGTAAAATATTTTCCCCGATCCGTTGGATTTGTGCTGGTTTAGCGACTTGCTGGAGAACCTGGTTAAAGACATCTGTTTGAGTACCATTGATGAGATTTTCTAAAGAAATATAGGGAATACCCGTTATCTCCGGATCAATTGTTCCGATGACGGCTAATACGTTGTATGTTTTTAATAATGCTGTCTGTTGTTCCACTTCACATAAACGTGCGTACTCGTATGCATTGATCACTAAATCTAATTCTAGTGGCATGCAGTGCTTTAATCTGTTTTGCCGTTCCAATTCCTGTTAAACAGCATGTAATAATGACATTCTTATGCACTTCACTGGGATAGAGAACTTTAACTTGCTGGGTAATCTGTAATTGTGGATCTTGCATAATTAATTCGAAATCATTTTTCTGTTGGATTTCACTAGCAACTGTCAAAACAGATTGCGTCGAAACATTATTGATAATCCCGATTGGAAAATCAATGTAGCCTTTAATGTAGCGGTGTACGTCCTCAAGAGATCCCATATCGACTAACATAATGAGTCCGCCACTGACATTCTTATCACTTAAATACTGATTAATCTGTTCACCAATTTGTTGCGGACTAATATCGATTGGCATATCAAATGCATCCACTACCTGACTGCCAACCATCTTATTAACAACGTTCGCCATACTACTGGCGGTTGAATAGCCATGCGCTAATACTAAGCAACGTATACGTTCGACTTTTGAAATATTAGTGATTTGTTTAAAATAAAGTGTCAAAAACAACGCATCAATGGCATCTACTGGTAAATTAATATTTTGCTCAGCAATCATCAACAGTGTTGTAACTAATGACTGTAATTGAGTATCTTCAGTTTGAACTGCTTGGGTTAATTCTTTTAATATATCACGTTCATGGTTAGTTAATCCCCAATGCAGCGACTGTTTGTTATAAAAATAATGGGCTAAAAGGACAACCGTGTTACCGTTAAATTGCATCCCCAATTTTTGCTCAATCATCTGGATTTCACCAGCTAATAGATTTTTCAAAAAGTTGAGGGGCAAATCTCCATTTTTATCAACTTTCCCAAATACTAAATAATCACATAGTGTCGCAATTTCATCCTGACAAGTTTTGAGCCGTTCCTCGTTCGTAATTTTTGTCCGTGCGAGTTGAATAATTCTGCTAAACGTTGTTTTAATTTGGTTTCGTTCTGACTCAGCATGGTGCGTAATACCGTATAAACTATCAGTTATCTTTAAGCAGATGATTGATTTGTCTGGACCAGTAATCGGCTGTTGGTTGACATTTAGCTGTAATAAAGTTTGTGGTAAATCACTTAGCCGCACAGTAATTACTTGCTTCGTACGGACGCTTCTTGCCAAAGCATTGGCGACTGATAAAATAACACTATTTTGTAATTGGCCGACGTTACTTTCAAATTTTTGTGCACTTAATAAAGAGATCACTTGGCGGCTGACGTTAATCGTCTGTTTTACTTTCTTTACCTGTTGGAGATAAAAATGTAGAACCAGTTGCTTTTTCTCCAAGTTAGTCCGATTATCAAGGCTTGGGATTTCAATTTGCACAGGAATTCGTCTGATAAACGTTTTTAAGAAATTACTTTGAATATCTTCAGTGGTAGCAAAAACCAGTCGAACGGCAACTGGATGGCCCTTTTTTGTTTCACCAATGGGCGAAATTAAACCATTATCTAAATAGCCAAATAGTTTTTCTTGGCCTTTAGAATCTAACCGGTGCACTTCATCCAGAAATAACATGCCTTGATCTGCTTCATCGAATAGCCCAGTTTTGTCTTGTGTCGCTCCTGTAAAAGCCCCCCGTTTATAACCAAACAAACTACTAGCCAGCAATTCTGGATTATCGGCATATTCAGCACAATTAAAGTGAATAAAATGACTCTCTTTTTTTAAAATTCCTTTGTCGACACAGTATTGATAATAATTCCGTGCCAAAAAGCTCTTACCAGAACCGGTCGGACCAGTTAGTAAGACTGGTAATCCCCCACCTGGATAAAA
The DNA here is from genome assembly GCF_046580785.1 of Latilactobacillus sp. VITA-14. Taxonomy (NCBI): domain Bacteria; kingdom Bacillati; phylum Bacillota; class Bacilli; order Lactobacillales; family Lactobacillaceae; genus Latilactobacillus; species Latilactobacillus sp. VITA-14. Next base: position 54,394 of record NZ_JBJKTM010000011.1, on the reverse strand, counting down.
AGCAGCAGATTTTAACTGCCGAATTTGACGATATAGTGAGTCCTCTGCTCCAATGACACGACTAAAAGCATCTTGTTTAACCGTCATGGCACTCTCAAGTTCAGCAATAGAAGCATATTCATTTGCGAGTAGACATTGATATTGCTTTTCTAATGTTTCTTTATCAAAGAAAATAACGGGTCTAGTATTGATTTTAATAATACGATTTTCTTTCACTAATTGATTCAAATAATGACTAACCGTGTTGCGCTGTACACTAAATTGCTGGGCCAGGCTTTCAGCCGTTGTCAGCTGAGTAACGATTCTATGTTCAGCTGTGAGCCCCCTTATTGCTGACAGTAACTCTAGTTTAATACTCATTAATAACCACCCCATTAGCGCTTTTAGAAAGCGGATACATTTTTATGTAATTTAATATCCAGCTCACTCTTATTTATTACATTAATGTTTAATAAATAAAAATGCAATCTTATTTTAATTAGCTACGTAATTGATTAAAATTGTTCTTGGTATATTGCACTAGGGTATTATTTCCGCTAAACTGATTATCTATTGTTATTTTATTGTGAGGTCGCTTATGAAGAAAGCTCTTATTTTCATCTTATTTATCCTTTGTTTAATTGTTTTATTACCAAGTCCGGTTGCTGCGCGTGCCGGCGGGTCTTCGGGTGGCTCTGGTGGATCCGGTGGTAGCGGTGGTGGGTCTTCACCGACATCCGGTTATGTTGGCGGCCGTAGTCGTGATTATTATTACGATGATGCGGGATATCGGCATTACTACAAGTCCCCGATGCGTCGTTTATTCGATAGTATAGTCACCCTGCTTTTCGTATTCGTCTCCCTTGGGATCATGATTTGGCGTAAAGTGCGTGACTGGTTAACCGGACGTAGAAAACGGGCACTGGCTGATACCATGCCGTTAGATGCTGAAACCGCGGCGCGCTTTGAAAATGCATTCTATCAAATTGAAACAACTTGGCCCTCAAATGACTTAAGCAACGTGGCGGACTCAATGACGCCCCATTTTCAGCACCAACAACAACGCATCTTAAACCGTTATCAACGGTACCATAAACATAACCAACTTGAGAGTATCGCCATTGTTTCAACTGAGTTATTATTACCTGAAAAACCGAACCGCCAAGATATTCTAGTGACAGCGCAAATGCGCGATTACTTCACTGATGAGCGGCAGACAGCCACGGTTAATGACCAACGTCGTGAAGCGGCTTATATTGAACGTTTCAGTGAAATTTGAACGTTTAAATTAATTGATGGTCAATATCGTGTCGCTCATATTAATCAATCCCTATAAAAGAGCTACCAGTTGGTGGTTCTTTTTTGTTATTTAATTGGTTAAGTTTATTGCGTTAAACAACTTTTTCTCTTAAAATAGACCTTATCGATTTAAAAATTGTTTATCCATTTTGATTAGAAAGTGAGGTCATTTGATGACCCTCCATGTTGGCACTGGCCAGACACAAACGGCCGTTTCCTTAATGCCGCGTAACCTAGACGATTGTGTGCGTGAAATGGCACTCGTTGAGCAAAAGCAAGCTGCGATTGATATTCTAGAATGGCGCTTAGACTATTGGCAAACACCAGCGACCTTATTAACGGCTGGTCACCAAATTGCCGCCTGCAAGCACCCCGTTATTTTAACGCTCAGAACAACCCATGATGGCGGCCTGTCTGATCCAACCGACTATTTAGACCGCTATACAGCTCTATTATCGGCTCAAATCGGCGATGTGGTTGATATTGAGTGGTCTTTACCTGAGGCAGTTAGAAAAGCCGTCAGCGCGCTTGCACGTGCGAATGGCTATCAAGTGTTACTAAGCCATCACGATTTAAAGACAACCCCTGATAATCTAACACTTCAAAAACAACTCGCAGCAATGCATGCGACGCACCCAGATATGTTAAAACTAGCAACTACCGCTCAAAGTAATGAGGATACTACTCGGTTAATGGCGATTACCCAGTCTTTTACACATGATCACACAACCCCACTGATCACGATGGCGATGTCTGAATTTGGCTTAGCCTCTCGCATTTTTGGTGGTCAATTCGGTTCAGCTGTGAGTTTCGGTTACCTTGAACACCCCAGTGCACCAGGCCAATTACCCATTGAACAACTCAAAGGCTTGTTGACAATGCATCAAAATTAACCGCACAAAAAAAGCCCCGCACAAATTCAATTTGTGCGGGGCTTTTTAGATTGTTGATTAGTTCCGTTCAACGTTTAAATCATTCATCTTAAGCATTGTATCAACGGCCTTTTCCATTGTTTCGATTGAAACAAATTCGTAGCGACCGTGCATGTTTTCAGCACCAGCAAAGATGTTAGGGGTTGGAATACCCATGAATGAAATCTTAGAACCATCTGTCCCACCACGAACAGGTTCGATTAATGGTTTGATATCAACGGCTTCCATTGCATCTTTAGCAAGATCAACAACGTCCATGTGATCTTTTAAGACTTCTGCCATGTTGTAGTATTGATCTTTGATTGTTGCAACAACGCGGCCTTCACCGTATTTAGCATTCATTTGATCAGCAACTTTAGCAGCAAATGCTTTGCGTTCTTCCAAACCATCACGTTCGAAATCACGAATGATGTAAGCCATGTGTGCTTCATCAACTGTGCCTTCAAGGCTTAATAAGTGATAGAAACCTTGACGACCGTCTGTTTTTTCAGGGACTTCATCGCTTGGTAAAGCATTTTGGAAATCAACAGCCACTTGAAGGGCATTGATCATGATGTCTTTAGCTTCACTAGGATGCACGTTTTTACCTTGAATATCGACTTTCATGGCAGCAGCGTTGAATGTTTCGTATTCAAGTTGACCGATTGGACCGCCATCCATTGTGTAAGCAAAGTCGGTTGCGAAATCTTTGGCATCAAAGTGATCAGCGCCAGTTCCGATTTCTTCATCGGGGCCAAAACCAATCTTGATGTCGCCATGTTTGATTTCAGGATGTTGGACTAAGAAGTCCATGGCTGTCATGATTTCAGCAACCCCAGACTTATCATCTGAACCTAATAATGTTGAGCCGTCAGTTGTGATTAAAGTTTGGCCTTTATAATTTTTCATATTTGGGAATTCTTTAGGATCTAATACGAATTTACCCGCATCATCTAATTTAATAATTAATTCGCCATCATAGTTTTCGACGATTTTTGGATTGACACCTTTGGCATTGAAGTCGGCAGTATCAACGTGTGATAAAAAGCCCATTGTTGGCACTTTTTTATCAATATTACTTGGTAATAGCGCTGTTACATAGCCATTACTTTCGTTGTATTTCACATCACTTAATCCGATTTCCTTCAAGTCGTCCATCAATTTGTGTAAAAATACCACTTGTGTTTGGGTTGATGGGCTCGTTGTTGCGTTTTCATCTGAACGTGTTTCAGTTGTGACATATTCTAGAAAACGAGGAATCAATTTTTCATATTTAGCCATGGTGTAGCCTCCTAGATATTATTTAATACTAATTCTATTCTAACCTACTCCGCATTAAAAATAAATGTAAACGGATCAGTTTTTTGCTGTGATTTAATGAATGTAACCGACCAACCACGCTGTTTGGCCCACTTTTCAAAAATTTCTGTCATCTTATCCTTCACAATACTTTCGACATGATGACCAGGATCAATTACTGACAAACCAGCTGCCAACATATCGTGACCAGTATGATAATACACATCACCGGTAATGTAGACATCCGCACCAGCTTGTAAAGCGGCTGGGAAGAATTTACCCCCATCGCCACCGACAACGGCGACTGTCTGAACTATTTTGTCCGGTTCATTTGAAATTAAGCGCAGACCTGTTAAATCAAATGTTTCGCAGACAAATTGCGCATAATCCCGGACCGTCATTGATTGAGCGACTTGACCAATGCGCCCAATACCAATCGGTTGTTGTTGATTAGCTAATGGAATCACATCATAAACGGGTTCTTCATAAGGATGCGCCGCAAGCATCGCCTGAACAACTTTGGTTTGCATGGCCACTGGCAGAACAACTTCGATTTTAACTTCGGTAACCGCTTCTAGATCACCTGATTGGCCGATATAAGGATTTGCTGCGTCCGTTGGTTGAAAACGCCCTATTCCGGTCGTACTAAAACTGCAGGCTTGATAATCGCCAATATGTCCCGCATCAGCTTGATTCAATGCCATCCGCATCTGTTCAGCATGTGACTCAGGGACAAAGACCACCAATTTTACTAATGATTGGTAGTCCGTGATGTTAAACGGTTGCACATCGTTTAGTTGTAAAGCTTCAGCTAGCCAATCATTCATGCCGCCGTTAGTCTTATCCAAATTCGTATGGGCGGCATATACCGTGATGTCATGCGTTAACAGATCCGCATACATCTTGTTTTGCGGATCACTTAGATCGAGATTCCGCGCTGGGCGAAACATTACTGGATGGTGGGCAAAAATAAAATCAACATTCTGTTCAATCGCTTCTTGAACGGTTTCTGGGCGGACATCAAGGGTTACTAACACCCGTTCAATGCTTTTATCGCGTCGCCCGATTTGAAAACCGGTGGGGTCATTGCCTTCTTTTAATGCCAATGGTGCATAGTCTTCAATCGCAGCAATTAAGTCACTCGCGACTAATTTTCCCATGTCTTCATCTCCTCGATTAATGCAATTTCATGTTCAACTGCTTTGACTTTATCAGTAGGTACGACTTGTGCGTTTTGTAATTGTTGCAATAAATGACGCCGTTTTTTCAACATTGTCCCCCACTTCAATTGGAAATCAGCAGGTTGTGTTTGGCGGAGAACAGGGCCAAACACTCGATCACTTTCGCTTAATGGTGCAACTGATGGTTGGGGTTCGCCGACAATCACTTCGTAGATATGCCCGTCTTCAGCGACAATCGCTTCATCAATGATTGCATAGTCATGTGCATTCAACCATTCACGGACAGTACTTTCCATGATATTGGGTTGTAACACGAGTCGTTCATGGCCGTTCAGATGATCCAATCCACGGGTTAAAATTTCCGTGATCAATAAACCACCCATGCCGGCAATCACGATGCAACTCACATGGTCTTCTTCAGGATTCAATACCTCGACGCCATCGCCTAAGCGGACTTGAATCTGTTGTTGTAAGTGCCATTGATTAACGTGAGTCTGTGTTGATTCAAACGGACCGGCAACTACTTCACCGGCAATGGCGCCCTTCAACCGGTTTTGTTCCGTAAGCCAAATTGGTAAATATGCATGATCTGAACCGATATCAGCAACAATGCTATCTTGTGGGACAAACTGCGCAACTGCAGCTAAACGCTTTGATAAATGAATTGGTGACAAAAATAAAACTCCATTCTAGAAACTTTGATTGTTATAGTTAGTATACCAAATTTTAGACGGCATACGCAGTCAAAGTGAACACTTGATTCTGGATAGCAGAAGTTGCTTTAGGCAAAATTTAGTTTTATACTGAAATTAAATCGAAAACGCTTTCTATACATTAAGGAGTGGTCTCATGAGTTGGTTGCAACTATTCTGTGTTTTCATGATTGGTTTAGGCATTTTTCAAATTTATAAGTCGTATCAGTATTATCAAGACTTAAAATTACACGCAGATCAAAATACTTCTGTCTTTGCGCCAGCAGCGCTCTGTTCGAGTGCTTTCATGGGGCTTGTCTTTATTGGGATTAGTCTTGCTAGTTTATTGAATTGGTTATAAACGTCAATTAGCCCCTTCTTTTTGAGCTTTATTAGTTTTCGGAAATCCTAGTTAACATAAGATAAATTATTTACAGTGAAGGGGATGGTAACATGAACTGGTTACCAATTATTGGGATTTTAATGCTAATCATCGGTGTTTTCCAACTTTCAATGACCATTAAAACATTCAAGACTTTGAAGGTTGAAGCAAACCACAGTACTTCAGTCTTCATGCCCATGGCGTTATGGTCAGGTGCATTGATGGGGATTGTATTTTTAGCAGTGGGGATTGGTGCTCTGCTTGTTTAGATACACGCAAAAAAGGCCGCAAGCTAGGTTAGCTTGCGGCCTTTTTATTGATTGCCTAAACGTGCTTTTTAGTTCAACAACTTCCGCTTAATCTAACATTGCCATTAATTCTAAAATCTGAATTAATGACAATATTGTATTAATGCTCAGTTGCTCCCGTAACTAAACGCACTTTATCGAAAACGTGCTCTAGCAGGCATATTTCTGCGGCCAGCTACGTCAGTCAAACAACCAACATCGTTGGTTATTCGCCTGACTATGCTAACCCTCAAAATATAGCCGCCTGCTTACGCACTCTTTTATTCTAAAAAGTCTTTTAATTGTTTTGAACGTGATGGGTGGCGGAGTTTCCGTAATGCTTTGGCTTCGATTTGACGAATCCGTTCTCGCGTAACGCCGAACACCTTACCCACTTCTTCTAATGTCCGTGTCCGACCATCATCAAGGCCGAAACGTAAACGTAAGACGTTTTCTTCACGGTCTGTTAAGGTATCTAGGACACTTTCTAATTGTTCTTTCAACAATTCATAAGAAGCATGTTCTTCAGGACTGGTTGCATCTTGATCTTCGATAAAATCGCCTAAGTGTGAATCGTCCTCTTCACCAATTGGGGTTTCAAGGGAAACAGGTTCTTGAGCGATCTTCAAGATTTCGCGCACCTTATCCGTATTCATATCCATTTCAGCACCAATTTCTTCAGGCGTTGGTTCGCGGCCCAAATCTTGAAGTAATTGTCGTTGAATCCGGATTAACTTGTTAATCGTTTCAACCATGTGGACAGGAATCCGAATGGTCCGGGCTTGATCGGCAATCGCACGCGTAATCGCTTGACGAATCCACCATGTGGCATATGTTGAGAATTTGAACCCTTTACGGTGATCGAATTTTTCAACGGCCTTCATTAAGCCCATGTTCCCTTCTTGAATTAAATCCAAGAATTGCATGCCACGGCCAACATACCGTTTAGCGATTGAAACCACCAAACGCAAGTTAGCTTCGGCAAGGCGTTGCTTGGCTTCTTGATCACCTTGTTCGATTCTCAAGGCTAAGTCAACTTCTTGTTGGGCGTTTAAAAGAGATACCCGCCCAATTTCTTTTAAGTACATCCGCACAGGATCGTTAATCTTAATCCCGGTTGGTGCAGTCATATCTTTTAATTCTTTAGCAGAAACCTTTTCCTTTTTAAGGGTAGCGGCACTTGGATTCCCATCTTCATCGACAATCCCAATCCCTTGGTCTTCCACTTTTTGCATTAATTCATTGATTTCATCAGCTTGTAGCGCAAATGGTTTCACGATTTTTGCAACGAGTTCATCGTTGGTGATTTCTTTCTTTGGTTTGTATTCCTTAATTAAAGCCTTAACCGCAGTATCAAATTTCTTCGTGTCAGCTTTTTTATTATCAGCCATTCAGAAACCTCCTAATATCAATTTCCTAATTTCTTTTGCGAAACAAGTCTAATGACCTCCAGGGTTAAGCGCGTTTCTTCGCTCGCATTCCCCAATTTGGTCGCCTCTTTTAAGGCAATTTTCGCTTCTCTTAATTGTTCCTCAACGTTATTTTGCGCAATGACGAACAGACAGTCGTTTAACGCCTCTTGACTTGCCTCTTCTGGTAAGTCAAGCGCATCAATCTGAACGACTAAGGCTTGTAAGTCATCTGGGATATAACCCATGAAGTCGGCCAAGGTCGACTTACCTTCAGCTAAAAAGGCGCGCCATAACTCGTAAATCAGTTGGTACGGGGTATGCACAAAACTAAAATCGGCATTGTTCTCCAATTGCAGGCGCATATCGTCATTAGCCATCAACATATGCAACACTTCTTGCTCCGCGTGTTCAACCCGGGTTAGCCGTTGTGGCTGACGCGTCGCTGTTGCCCGCGGATCACCAATGATTGGCGGTGGTCCACCCACAAATGCGTCATCCGGTTCAGGTGGCATGTCATAATCATACTGACTAGATGCCGGTGCAAGTGGTTGCTGCGTTGCCCGTTTAACGCGCAATGTTTGTAACTGCCGCTTCAACGTATCAAGGGTAATGCCGCTATCGGCTTCAATTTGCTTGAGGTAAATCTCGATTTCAAGCGGCGAATCAATTGGCGCAACGACGGACAATGCCTGTTGCACGTAATCAAGTTGATCCTTCTCGTTATCCAGATTTAACCCTTGCTTCAAATACCGCAGTTCAAATGCAATCGGTGTTTCAGCACCATTTTGCAAGGTTGTCTTAAATTGTTCAGCACCATATTGGCGAACATATTCATCCGGATCAGCGCCACTGGGCAAAACCACCACACTCAATTCAAGCTTGGTATTTTGCTGCAACATGGTAATTGCGCGTTTCATCGCTTCGATTCCGGGACGATCACCATCATAACAGACAATTAATTCCCGAGCCTGTTGCCCTAAAATTCCCAACTGCTCAGTCGTTAAACTCGTCCCCATTGAAGCGACACCGTTTGAAACACCGGCTGAATACGCTGCAATCACATCCATAAACCCTTCAAACAGGTAAACTTTGCGTTCTTGGTGAATAGCAGTCTTTGCTAAATCATAGTTGAACAAAACCTTCCGCTTGTTAAAAATCACGGTTTCAGGACTGTTCAAATATTTGGGTTGATCTGGTTGTTTCACCAAAACCCGGCCAGAAAAAGCAATCACTTCACCTTGTGCATTCCGAATCGGAAACATCACTCGGCCGGAAAAACGATCATGCAGCTTGCCGGTCTGAGTTTCAATAAATAAGCCGGATTGACGTAGTGTCTGGTACGGAACTTCTTTATTCTGGAAGAATGAAAGCATTAAATCGGCTTGATCCGGTAAATAGCCAATACTAAACGTCTCAATTAATTGATCCGTCAAGCCCCGTTCGTGTAAGTAATCTAACGCTGGTTGGCCCGCTTCAGTACTCATTAAAATATGCGTAAAGAGTTCATTGGCCTGACGATAGAGTTGCTTAAACTGCGTCACTTCACTTGATTCTTGAACATTTTGAGTGGGTCGATAAGTCTCCGCTAAACTGAAGCCGACAAAGTCAGCGATTTTTGTAACAGCTTCTGGAAAACTAATCTGTTCCAGTTCCATCAAGAACTTGAAGACATTCCCACCCCGTCCGCAAGAGAAACAATGAAAAATCTGTTTCTCTTCACTAACGGAGAATGATGGGGTCTTCTCATCGTGAAACGGACAAATCCCAAATAGGTTATTGCCGCTCTTCTTGAGCTGGACATACTGACCAACAACATCCACTATGTTAGTTTGGCTCCGAACATCATCAATCACGTCATTCGGAATCTTTCCCGCCATTGGTCTCACCTCACTATTCAATTCAAATTGTACTAAGACTGTAAAAGCCGCACCTCACAATGAAATGCGACTTTTAAGGATTATCAGCACAAAAATACACTATATATCATAGCACCATTTAGGTACAGTTGCAAATAAATATAGCAAACTATCTCATTCGTTGTCAAGGTCCTTTTTCAAAAGTCCCATTAAGATGACAACGTGATTATATTGCAGGTCCTTTGCCGCATAGACTAATGTGACGTTGCCCAGCTCAAGGTGCTCGTGCACTACCTTTTCAAACGCCGGCCAAGCTGGATTAGCTGCAATTTCAGCAAGGTACTTTTCTTTAAAAACGGGAAACTTAGCTGGCTCATGACCAAACCACTTGCGTAAGTCAGTCGTTGGGGTAATTTCTTTCGCCCAGGTCTCAATAGCGGCACGTTCTTTTGAAATGCCGCGGGGCCAAATCCGATCGACTAGAATTCGGTACCCATCTGAGTCTGTCGCTGCTTCATAAACCCGTTTCATTTGTAACATGCTATTATCCCCTTTTGAATTGTTTATTTAACAATTAATTCGTTTAAATCACCTAAGGTAAGGGCGATTTGAGCGATAATCATCAACTGTGTTAAGCGATTTCGACGAACAGCTTCATCTTCAGCCATGACCATTGTGGCATCAAAGTAAGCTTCGATTAATGGTCGTAGTGTTTGTAAGATGCCGTAATTATCAGCTAATGGGTTCGTAGCAATTGTACCACGTAAGTCTTCGACCGCTGTGTAAAGTGCTTTTTCAGCTTCATTTTCGAATAATGCAGGATCAACCGTTAAATCAGTTGTTGCAAAGTCAACTTTTTCAGCGAGTCGTAACACACGTGTCACGGCTTCAACCGTTGCCTTGAAATCTGCATCATCTTGATGGTCTGAAAGCACTTTGGCAGCTTCGAACATCACGACTGGATCTTGACTTTGATTCTTCAAGACGGCATCTACGATATCACGCCGGACTTTAGGCCGCATGCCGTTAAAGCGTTGGCGAACACGATCCGTTAAGAAATCGCTGATCGCGTCAGCATTGGTTGACCAATCAAGGTTGAAATCAGCTTGTTGCTTAACAATGTCACTCATCGCAGCTTGATAATCGGCCATTGGGAAGTGCCAGTTTTGGTTTTCTAAGATGCGGATAATCCCATAAGCTTGACGACGCAATGCATAAGGATCGTTTGAACCACTTGGAATCATGCCCACTGCAAAGAAATCAGCCATACTATCGAACTTATCAGCGATTGCTAAAACCGCGCCGACCTTTGTTGCAGGGAGTGCACCTTCAGCACTAATTGGCATGTAGTGTTCGCGAATCGCTGTGGCAACGGCTGGTGTTTCACCTTGTAATAAGGCATATTTTTCACCCATGACCCCTTGCAATTCGGCAAATTCACCGACCATGCCAGTCACTAAGTCAAATTTATAAATATCACTTGCCCGTTGCAAATCAACTAATTCTGCTTCTGATAAACCAAATTTTTGGCCTAAGAATTGCGCGATTAAACCAACACGGGTCATCTTTTCAGCCAGACTACCAATCTTGTCGTGGAATGACACGTTTTGTAACTTCGCAACGTTTTGTTCAATCGTTACCTTTTGATCTTCATGGTAGAAGAAATCGGCATCTTCCAAACGCGCTGTGAGGACTTTTTCGTTCCCAGCAATGACATTTTCCATGAAGTCGGTGTTCCCGTTGCGAACACCGATGAAAACAGGTAATAAATCACCCGCTTGGCTGCGTGCGTAGAAGTAACGTTGGTTATCCTTCATTGAGGTAATCAACACTTCTTCTGGAATTTCAAGATACTTAGGATCGAATTGCCCATAAAAAGCAGTTGGCCATTCAACTAAGTTCGTCACTTCTTCTAACAAGTTTGCGTCTAAATCGACTTGCCAATCGTTTTCTTGGGCCATTGTTTCAATCTGAGTTTGAATTAAGTTTTGGCGTTTAGCTTCATCCGCAATTACGAATTGTGCTTCCAGCGTTGCTTCGTAATCAGTTGCTTTTGCCAATATCACGGCTTGACCTAAGAAACGGTGCCCTTGTGTTGTGCAACCAGTCGTAACGTTTAAAATACTGAAATCGATAATTTCATCGTCTAATAAAGCAACAATCCAGTGAATTGGACGGATATATTCGAAGTCGTAATCGGCCCAGTGCATCCGCGTTGGGAAGGTCATCGCCATAATCACGGCTTTTAGTTCTGGCAAAATTGTTTCAACAGGTTTGCCGATGATTGATTTTTCAACATAGACGTATTCAACGCCTTTTAGTGCTTTAAAAGTAATGTCGTCGGTCGTTAAACCTTGGCCGCGAACAAAACCTTGCGCTGCTTTACTCCAGTTACCTTCAGCATCAAGCGCAATTTTCTTAGCGGGGCCTTTCGCTTCTTCGTGAATGTCAGCTTGCTTGTCCGCTAGGTCTTCGATCAAGACGGCTAACCGGCGTGGTGTTGCGTAAGTTTTGATGGTCCCGAATGTTAAGTGTTGTTCTTCTAAAAAGTCGCGTACGCGCTTTTCTAGTTGTTGGATGCTAGGCATCACAACGTGGGCTGGCATTTCTTCCAAGCCAATTTCTAATAAGAATGGTTTAGTCATTGTTAACGACCTCCGTGTTTGATTCTTGAGCATGTTTTAAGAGCGGGAAGCCACGTTTCTCACGTTCAGCAACGAATGCTTGCGCGATTGAGTGCGCCATCCGGCGAATCCGTGACAAGTAACCGGCCCGTTCTGTAACGGAAACGGCACCATGGGCATCCAATAGGTTGAATGTGTGGCTACATTTCAAGACATAGTCATATGCTGGATGAACAAGGCCTAAGTCAATTAAACGTTTTGCTTCTGTTTCGTATTCATCGAAGAATTTCAAAAGCATGTCTTGGTTACTGTCTTCAAAAGCATATTTTGAATGTTCATATTCAGGTTCTTTAAAAATATCGCCATATAACACGCCATTGCCCCATTCAAGTTCGAACACGTTGTCGACATCTTGAATGTATGAAGCAAGCCGTTCAACGCCATATGTGATTTCACTTGTCACAGGATCGCATTGCAAACCACCAACTTGTTGGAAGTAGGTAAATTGAGTCACTTCCATCCCGTCTAACCAAACTTCCCAACCAACACCGGCACAACCCATTGATGGGTTTTCCCAGTTATCTTCGACGAAGCGAATGTCATGTTCCAAAGGATCGATGCCTAGAGCCCGTAAACTATCCAAGTAAAATTCTTGGATGTTTAATGGGGCTGGTTTCATGACCACTTGGAATTGGTGATGTTGGAATAAACGGTTGGGGTTTTCGCCATACCGACCATCTGCTGGGCGCCGTGAAGGTTCTACGTAAGCTGCGTTCCAAGGTTCTGGTCCAATTGCCCGTAAGAACGTGTATGGGCTCATTGTGCCGGCCCCTTTTTCTGTATCGTAAGATTGCATTAGCATACAGCCTTTTTCAGACCAAAAACGCTGTAAGGTTAAAATCATTTCTTGCACATTTAACTTTTTAACCATTTCAATTCCTCTTTTCCGTATTTTGCGCATAAAAAAAGCCTATGCGACTGTTAAGTCACATAGGGACGATTACTCGCGGTTCCACCCTACTTCAGCTCAAAGCGAGCTGCTGCTTCATTGGTATGACTCCGAAACGCCAATCCACTCAAGTCTTGTTCTAGTTCTCACTCACCTAGAATCACTGTCTGACCGTCTTAAGGGACCCTTTTCTTCAACGTCTATTAAGTTGATTACTATTTTAGTCGTCTTTTGGCGTGCTGTCAATTTCTGACGACACTTTTTTTAATTGTGGTAATTGACTATCGAAACTGTACATCTTATCGATGAATTGCTTACTCTTGAGCGATAGGCCAACCGTGTCTTGATAAATCCGGTCGATCATCGTCTTAAGCTCCATCTGGGTTGTCTGTTTGACGTTGACCGATTGGATCTTGAATAAATCAATCACTGAAAACAACCGCAGATAATAAATAGCCCGTTGACTACCGTGGAACCGATTAACATCCAAGTGCCAGTGGCGTTGACAAAGCAGCCCGCCATAACTCTCAGAATAGTCAAACGGTAAATCAGAACGCCCACAAACCGCACAGACTTGCAGTTGTGGCTGCACCCCGAAGACTTGTAACATCTGAATCTCGATGATGTGCGTAATCGTCGCCGCGTCAAAACCTTCATCAATTAATGAGAGTGCCTGTTCAATCTTCGGATACCAACTGCCGAGCGGTTCGCTATCCGGAAAACCAACATCGACTAAGCCTAAGATATAGGTCGCATAGGCATTTAAAAACAAGTCATTGCTAATCGATTGAAACTGACTCACCGACTTGACATTATTTAAAAAGGATAAGCCATCATCGCGAATGTCGCCACCGTACTCAGCTTGGGTAAATGGCAAAATAGCCGCACTCAAGCGAAACTTCGGTTTATTCGCACCGCGTAAGTAAAACATCTTTTTGCCAAAGCGATCGGTCAAAATCTTGACCAGCATATCTTTTTCTTTATAGTTCTTCCGATACATCACTAGACCATTAAAGTCTTCGAATCGATGTTCCGCCATTGCTTAAGCCTACAATCTCTTTTTATTGTAACCAAATTCACGGAGGTATTGGTTATTGTCACGCCAATTCTTTTGAATCTTAACCCAGAGCTTCAAGTTGACTTTTTCGCCAAGTAAAGCTTCAATTTCGCGACGTGACCGAATCCCGATTTCTTTGATAATGGAGCCCTTTTGTCCGATGATAATCCGTTTTTGACCATCCCGTTCAACAATGATATTCGCTTCGATTTGGAGCTTATCATTGACGCGGTCTTTCATCCGTTCCACAACCACGGCAACAGAATGGGGCACTTCTTCATGCGTTAATTCAAGAATTTTTTCCCGAATCAATTCACCAACAACGAAATATTCTGGGTGATCCGTTAATTGATCTTCTGGGTAGTATTGCGGGCCTTCTGGGAGTGTTTGTTCCAATTCTTTTAACATTTCAGGGACATTGTTACCTTCTAATGCAGAGATTGGGTAAACCCCTTTGAAGTCCAATTCATGCCGATATTGTTCAATCATTGGTAATAAATCGTCTGGATGAATCGCGTCAATTTTGTTAACAACCAAATAAACGGGTTTTTTGACGTTCTTCAATTGGTCCATGATGTATTGATCCCCAGGCCCTTTTTTATCAATCCCACTAATCATGAATAAAATGGCGTCAACTTCGTTAAACGTCGAAAGCGCTGCTTGATCCATGTATTCATCTAATTCATTATGTGGTTTATGAATCCCTGGTGTATCAACGAACACGATTTGCGCGTTGTCATCCGTATAGATCCCTTGAATTTTATTGCGAGTCGTTTGTGCTTTTGATGACATGATGGCAATTTTTTCACCGATCATTCGATTCATAAAAGTTGATTTACCAACATTTGGTCGGCCAACAATGGCCACAAAGCCTGAGCGATATGTTTCTGACATAATAGTCCCCTTTTAGTTAAATATGGCGTGTCCAAAGACAATGGCGCCAATCAATAGCGCTAAAATTGCGCTGATTAAGACACTGGCTGCACTGATATCTTTAATCTGTTTAGCCAATGGATGGTACTGATGGTCGACTAATAAGTCCACGAGATGTTCCATAACTGTATTCCAAAATTCAGCCATAAAAACGATAAAAATCGCGAAAATAATCGCTAACCAATCTAAATAATGTAACTGACAATAAATACCGAAAGCAATCGCAATGAGTGCAAACCAAATATCGCGGCGCAAATTAGCCTCAGTTTTAAAAGCGGTCCATAATCCACCGAGTGCGTGGCGTAGTGACTGCCAAAAATGTTTATTCTTGCCCGTTTGTGGTTTTTTACCGTTGTAATCCAAATTCATCGAGGATCTTCTCCTGTAATGGAATCATTTGTGCTTCATCTTCACTATGAATGTGATCATAACCATTTAAGTGTAAGAAGCCGTGAACCATTGTGTACCCTAATTCACGTTCAAATGAATGTCCATAAGTTTCAGCTTGTTCAGCTGCTTTTTCTAATGAAACAAACAAATCACCGATATTCTTGGGAATGTCGAATAGTTCTTCAAAGTTGGCTGGTAATCCTTCTTCTTCAGGATCTTCTTCGATTGCAAAACTGATGACATCAGTCGCACGGTCAGTATCGCGGTATTCCTTGTTAATTTGGCGAATGCGTTCGTTCGTCACAAACGTGACAGACATTTCTGTGTCTTCAGGTAAATCTAATTGTTGCCCGGCATATTCTAAAATATCCGTGACCAGTTTCACGTTTGCTTCTGCAACTACTTTTGTTTCATCGATAATTTGGATATCCATTCAAGTGTTCCTACTTTCTCATCTTTTCAATCGCCGCATAGGCGTTAATAATCTTAGCAACAACTGGGTGCCGTACCACATCTTCTGAACTGAACTGTACGAAAGCAATCTTAGGAATATCGTGCAAAATATGTTCAGCTTGCACCAAGCCGCTCATTGTTTTCTTAGGTAAGTCAATCTGGCTAATATCGCCGTTGACAATCATCTTCGAGTTAAACCCAAGTCGCGTTAAGAACATCTTCATCTGAGCAGGCGTTGTATTCTGGGCTTCGTCCAAAATAACGAAAGCTTCTTCTAGTGTTCTGCCACGCATATACGCAAGCGGTGCAATCTCAATGACACCACGCTCTAACAAACGTTCAGTATGTTCTTTACCCAAAACAGCATATAATGCATCATAAATCGGTCGTAAATAAGGGTCCACCTTTTCCTTTAGATCACCTGGTAAAAAGCCTAAACTCTCACCAGCTTCAACCGCCGGACGCGTTAAAATGATCCGTTCGACTAATCCTTGTTTCAACGCCGCAACGGCCATGACAACGGCTAAGAATGTTTTCCCCGTTCCGGCGGGGCCAATCCCAAACGTGACATCGTTTTGACGAATCGCATTCACGTATTGACGTTGACCGAATGTCTTCACGCGAATATGCTGCCCTTTACGATCCTTGATTAATGGCTCCGTGTAAAGTTCTTGGAAACCAGCAATCGTGCCTTTTTGGGCCATCTTCGTCGCACTCACCACATCACTACTATTGAGCTTAATGCCATGTTGTAACAGTGCCACTAAGTTTTCTAAAACAGAAGCGGCTTGGTCAACTGCTGGTTGTTCGCCGCGAATGGTAATATGCTCGTCAAACGCAATCAGTTCGACAGATAAGCTTTCCTCGATGATTTTTAAAAAGGTATCGTGTGTGCCCATTAAAGCAGCCGCTAAATTTGGCGTTGCCAATTGAAATAAACGCTCATCTGTTTCAGCCAACAAAGATAACTCCTTCCAGAGTGTGACTGCAACTGATTCTGAGTATTATCTAGCCCAGCAAATAAACGACTTTAGTCGATTATTAACTACACGTCGTAAAGTGAAGAATCAAGTTGCAACCGCACGTTTCAACTTCATTTGTTTTAGAATGAAAACTACCATCATTCTATCACAAACAACAACCGTTTTAAAAGTAGCCAGCCGCGCTAATTCACGAATTTATGGTCAATTATCAAAATCTGAATTAACGACCATAAAAAAAGCGGGACTCCCCAGAGGAAGTCCCGCCTAAAATTAACTTAATTTTGATTTAACGACTTGATTGACCATAGCGCCATCAGCTCGTCCTTTGACCTTAGGCATGACATATTGCATCACCTTGCCAAAGTCAGCCTTACTTGTCGCACCAGTAGCTTGCATTGCTTCGTCAACAATGGAGATCACTGCTGCTTCATCTAGCTGCTCTGGTAAATAAGCTTGTACGATTTCAATTTCTGCTTTTGTTTGTTCAGCGAGATCTGCACGATCGCCCTTTTCAAACTCAGCTAATGAATCCTTACGTTGCTTAAGTTGTGATGATAATACACTTAATTCTTCGTCAGAAGATAAGTCTTGCCCCGCACTAATTTTGGCGTTAGTTAAAGCGGTCTTTAAACTCCGAATAACAGCTAATCGCAACTTATCTTTGGCCTTCATCGCCGTTTTCAAATCAGAACTTAGTTGTTCAAGTAAACTCATTCAATCATTTCCTTTATCTAAGAAATTAGAACTTCTTACGTTTTCTTGCAGCTTCTGATTTCAACTTACGTTTTACACTTGGTTTCTCGTAAAATTCACGTTTACGATATTCTTGTATTGTACCAGCTTTTGATACGGAACGCTTGAAGCGACGAAGAGCATCATCTAGAGATTCGTTACTGCGAACGACTGTCTTGCCCATATGATATCCCTCCCCTCGCGTGCTAAGTATAACCGTTTACGTTCGTTAAAAATTTAACTTCACGTGAACCGTTCTTTGCTATTATAGCGAATGTTGAAAATACGGTCAATAACCCACAGGGAATTAATTGAATATTTTTTCAAATCTAGCGATTTTTTCGATAATTATGGTATGATAGCGCTATAAAAGTGAATAAAGGAGCATGCCTTATGCCAGAATCTAAACCATTAACCGTTTTTGTGCTTTCGGACTCAGTCGGCCAAACCGCCCTCCAATTAGCACAAGCAGCGCTCGCCCAATTTCCGGACGTTAAACCTGATCTCGTCCGCTTCCCCTTCGTTCACACGCAAGAGAAACTCATGGACGTCTTAAGCAAAGCGGTTCCTGAAGAAACAATTGTGGTCCATACATTAGCCACTAACGGTCTTTCTGAAATCGCCGAAACCTATTGCCAAGCAAAAAAAATCGCCAGTTTCGACATGATGTCACCAATGACACAAATGATTACTGCTAAAACCAACAGAACGCCAACTGGTGAAGCTGGGGCACTACATCATTTGAACGATCGTTATTTTGACCGCATTTCAGCGATGGAATTTGCTGTTATGTACGATGATGGTAAAGACCCCCACGGTTTCTTAGAAGCAGATATCGTGTTGCTCGGTGTTTCTAGAACGTCTAAGACGCCGCTGTCGCTCTTTTTAGCCAATCGGAATATCAAGGTTGCCAACTTACCAATCGTGCCACAAGCGCACATTCCAGACGAAATCTGGCGGGTTGATCCTAAGAAAATTATCGGCCTGATGAATACACCAGAAGTCCTCAATAACATTCGCCGGGAACGGATGATTGCTTATGGGTTAAATCCTGATACCACTTATTCAGACATGGACGAAATTAAAGCTGAATTGGCTTTCGCCCAAGACCTGTATGATAAGATTGGTTGCCAAGTGATTAATGTTGCCAACCGTTCGATCGAAGAAACTGCCACAATTATTCTTGAACGCATGGGCCTCGATTTTGCGGGCAGTGCGAACGATCACGTCAATTAAAAAAAGCGTTCAAATCTGAAATCGATTTGAACGCTTTTTTAATTTGTTAATGTTTAATCGTTAAAAAACTCGCAACCGAACTACGCTGCGAATGAAATGCATTAATCATCCCTTCACTACGGTACCCCCTGGCAATCCCACCAATCAACAGTTCATTTTCCGGGATTCCCACTATTTTTCGTACCGCATCCGGATATTTCGCCGTTTCATAGGCTGGAATCGTATCGACCTGTTCATTGGCCGCTGCTAAAAGAATCGACTGACTAAACGCCCCCATATCATAAATCATCCATGGTGAAACGTCGCGTTCAACCGTCAAGTAAATAATGACGGGCGCATTGAACAGATGGCGCTGTAAATCACTGAAATTAGCCAGCCCCGCTTCGCCAAGATAGGCGCTGATTTCAGCATTCCACACGCGACTGTTCTCAGCCATTAACGGTCCCCAGTCTATCCGGTGAATCACGTTCAGATCAGAATAGCATTTCATCCGCTTTTCAGTTCGTTCTAGATGGTCTGTTTTAATCTCTGCCAAGGTTGCACCCGTCGCTACATAGACTTTCCAAGGTTGTGAATTCGTCCACGACGGTGTTCGTTGGGCGGACACCATTATTTTTTCGATTAATTCATCCGAGATCGGTTTGTTTGGGTCAAATGACCGAATTGCCTTGCGGTGATTAACCACATCGTTAAACTCCATGTGCTTTCCTCCTCCAACTAACACTTATTTAGCGCGTTAATTACATTTTAATAACGCTCATAATACCAGTGTGTTGGCGTTTCACCTAATCATTTGATTGGACTAGAAAGTCCCACCACCGGAACCGCCACCGAAACCGCCTGATGAGCCGCCTGAAAAGCCGCCAGAACCACCACTAACACTTGTTGGATTAGCAGCACTGACCGCACTGCCAACACTACTATTGAGAGCTGTTGTAAAGGATTGACCGATGTTCAACCCCCCAGTATACCCGTAGTAATAATAATAACCCAGAGGCATTGTTTGAAGTTGTTCCGGCGTCAATCGAATCTTCAAAGCTTTAACGACCTTATCAGCAATCCCGAAGGCCGTTGCATAACTTAAATACCTATCCCACAATAGTACATCTGGGACATTCGCCATATCGAGTGTCGAAATATCCTTTAGCATTTGTTTAAAGCCTTGCCATTCGCCCCGTTTTTCGTAACCCAATTGCGTCCATAGTTGCAAATTAAATCTACGCCAGACGGTTAAAATGAAGACAAGCCCCATCGGAATGAGCGTCCACCAAGCAACTAAGCCAATCAGAGCACCAAAAATCAAAATTAAAAATAGGGCGCCAAGGCCGATTAACCAATAATTCAAACTGGTCATTAACTCAGCGATGTGTTCTCGTAACCACCCGCTACGACTTGCTTCAGTCGCCACTGCTGTTTGCCACCCATGGTAATGTTGATTGAACAGTTTTGCACTATGCCGTTTTGGATATTTCTCAATCTCAAATAGACTGACATGCTGCCCATCACCAATCACATCAAATAGCCAGCTAACTAACTTCTTTTCTGAATGTGATAACTGATTGCGATTGACGAGCGTTAATGAAAATTGCGGCGTTTTTTTATGGAATAGTTCCTTCTTTGGTTCCTGAACATCAATTATTAGATTCTTTCGAGCAACTAAGTCTAGAATCGTTGCGGATAAGCTCTCCGCCCCTGCTGTCTCCGTAATTGGTAATGCCAACAACTGACGCACAACCGCAGGCCCATTTTCATCTGGCAAATCATAGACGTGTTCTGGTGCCTGTCCAGTATAAGTCATCACAGGAAGCGTTTTTCGAATTTTACGTAAAATTAACAAGAACATGCCGGGCGCTAAGACCACTGCTCCTATAGATAAAAGCCAATAACGGCGTTTTTGTGCTTTGCGTTCTTGATTAGCTTGTTGCGCCAAACGCGCTTCTTGTTTGATAATGGCTGCCCGACGTGATTGATCAATCTGATTCGGATTCGCCGCAGTCACCGCCGTTGGAAAAATAATATGGCTTTCGACAAATTGATTTGCTGGATTATTAGCGAGTTTAATTGTTACCCGGCCTTTATCGGGTTCAACGACTTGTTGCCCATCTAAATTGCCGTGCGTCCATGATTTGAGGTCTGCTTTTTTGAATGTGGTAGGTAATTGTATTACCACTTGAACGTTTTGTAAGTCACTATCCCACGCATCGCCAATCACTTTCCAATTCAATTCCGCCGTATCACGATAATTAATAATCAGATTTTGTAACTGATATTTCAAAGTAACCGCTAATTGATTGCCATCTTGTGCAGTTTGGTATAGTTTGAACCGATAATTTTGTTGTGCATCAGTTAAGCTATAGGTGCCTTCAGTACCTGATTCACTTTGACTAAACGGATGACCATTAACTGCGACTTGCGGGTTAACCAACTTCTTTGGTTGACCAACGTTTGTTTGGAGATTCTGGTTGATATAGACCCCATGGATATTATCTTGGATATCAAACACCGTTTTTTGTTCGACCTGAGCACCCCCATCAGGTTGTACATCAACGTTTACCTGATAAAGACTGATGTCATAGGTATCGGCAGCCTGGACTGGCTGGCTAAAAATGAAGGTCCAAAACGCCGCTATTAAGATAAAAATACCAAACTTAGTTCGTTTTAAATTCATAGTTTGCCTTCGTTCTGCTCAACCTTCGTTAATAAATCGGGATCGAATTGACCTGCTTTGAGCATTGCAATTTCATACGCGTATGGCGCGAAGTTATGTTTTTTATCTTCGCCGACGTATGGGGTTTCTAGAATTTTTGGCACATTAACAAGTTGTTCATGACGCAAGACATGGTTTAAAGCGTCAAACCCGATTTCACCAAACCCAATATTGGCATGACGATCTTTGTGTGCGCCTTGTGGGTTCTTAGAATCGTTTAAATGAACAACTTTTAAGCGGTCCAAACCGATAATGTGATCGAATTCATTCAAAACGCCGTCAAAATCTTCACGCACATTATATCCGGCATCATTTGTATGACAAGTATCAAATGTCACTGATAACTTTTCATTGTAAGTCACGCCATCAATCATCTGTGCAATTTCTTCAAATGACCGCCCGACTTCGGTTCCTTTACCCGCCATAGTTTCTAAGGCAATTTGGGCGGTTTGATCAGGTCGTAAAATTTCGTTTAATCCTTTGATAATTTGTTGAATACCAGCATCTGCACCCGCCCCAACGTGTGCACCTGGATGCAAG
Organism: Latilactobacillus sp. VITA-14; assembly: GCF_046580785.1. Classification (NCBI taxonomy): domain Bacteria; kingdom Bacillati; phylum Bacillota; class Bacilli; order Lactobacillales; family Lactobacillaceae; genus Latilactobacillus; species Latilactobacillus sp. VITA-14. Next base: position 32,492 of record NZ_JBJKTM010000011.1, on the reverse strand, counting down.
ACGATTTGAGTGGCCCCTAATGCTTCAGCGCGTAACACTTCTTCTTGTAAAAAAGAGACCGCAAACTTGAAGTTCTCAGGCTTCACTGTATTCCCTAAATTAACGATGTATGGTGCATGAACAACAATTGGACCTAAGTTGTGAGCTTCAATATAGGGTTTTGCTGCTTCAATATTTAATTCTTCGATTGGTTTGCGGCGCGTATTTTGTGGCGCGCCGGTATATATCATGAAGGCATTTGCACCAAAATCAACTGCACTCTCCGCTGACCCTAGTAACATCTGCTTGCCTTTCATACTAACGTGACTCCCTAATAACATTCCACTACCTCCATGCATTTTGATTAACTAGATTGTCACAGAAAGCGCAACAAAAAGCAAGACGAAACCTAACCCATAAAAAAAGCCCGCCATTCAACTGAATGGCGGGTTATCTTATTTAATCTTAGGTTCATAGAAATGCCCGAGAATTTTGACAGCTTCCGTCATGCTGACGAACGCGTGATCATCCGCTTGTTTCATGACCATTTCTAAATCATGCATTTCAAAGCGAGAAATAACGGTAAATAACATCGTCTTTTCTTCACGGTTATATGCCCCTTCTACGTCGTGAACAATTGTAATCCCACGCCGCATTTCTTCTTGAATCATTTGAATCACAACTTTGGGCTTATCGGTAATAATCATCACCTGCAGTTTTTGTTGGCGCGTATAAACCATATCGATGACTTTGCCGTTGACAAAAATACTCAAGATACTATAGAGCGCATGTTCCCAACCAAAGAGGAACCCAGCAGCAAAAACGAGCGCCACATTAAACATGATATTGATTGAACCGACTGAACGGCCGGTTTTTTTGCGCAGTACAATCCCAATGATATCTAAGCCACCAGTGGAAATATCGTTTTTCAAGGCCATCCCGGTCCCAAAACCGTTAATTACCGCCCCAAAAATCGCACAGATAATCGGATTAGTGGTTAGCTGTGTAAAGGGCATAATCTGTACCATAACACTTGAAAAAACAACTGCAATAAACGTATAAATGGTGAAATGGTGGCCAATTTTGAACCACGCAAGAATAAATAATGGCACATTTAACACGAATAACATCAATGACGTTGATAATGGAAATGGTAGAAACGGCATAAATTTCGACGTCACTGTATGAATGAATTGCGCGAACCCGGTAATCCCGGAGGCGTAAATGCCACCTTCTTCCCAGAAAAAGTTCAATGCAATCGACACACAAATTCCGTATAAAATGGCTGCCGAAATCTTCGCCATATTTTGATGTTTCCGAGCTAAATCGTCCACTTGAATATCACACCTATTCACTTTTGATGTCTTTCATTCTAGCATACCATTTGTGTATACTAAAGGATTTCTTGGAATTAATGCGCCCAATTTTCACGAATGAAAGCACGGCGTGTCCCCTCGACCAAATCTGCTCTAAATGGTTCTTTTTTATAGAAATCTTGGTGATATTCTTCGGCTGGATAGAACGGTTTGGCAGCCTCAATTTGCGTGACAATCGGTTCGTTGAAGCGACCACTATCGATTAATGCTTGTTTGGAAGCTTCCGCGATTGCACGTTGCTCAGGCGAGTTAACGAAAATTACCGGCCGGTAACTATCGCCACGATCTTGGAACTGCCCCATGGCATCGGTTGGATCTGTTTGGCGCCAATAAATTTCAACTAATTCCGCATAAGAAATAATCGCGGGATCAAATGTAATTTCAACTGCTTCAGTGTGCCCCGTCGTATGCGAGCAAACTTCCTCATAAGTTGGATTAGGAACATGCCCACCGGTATAACCAGAAACAACCTTGATAATCCCCGGTTGCTGATCAAACGGAAGAACCATGCACCAAAAACACCCACCGGCAAAAATTGCTGTATCAGTTGCCATTATTGTGCCCCCTCTTCAAATAAGCTTAGATATTGACCGTAACCTTCATTTTCGAGTTGTTCGACTGGAATAAATTTTAAAGCTGCTGAGTTGATGCAATAGCGTAATCCACCAGCTTCTTGCGGTCCATCATTAAAAACGTGCCCTAAATGCGAATTAGCTTCTTCACTACGGACTTCAACGCGTTCCATCCCATAAGATTGGTCCCGGCGTTCCGTCAAAGGCGCAATTGGCTTTGTAAATGAGGGCCAACCACAGCCTGCATCATATTTATCTAACGAACTAAATAATGGTTCATGACTGACAACATCCACGTAGATGCCTTGTTCATCAAAATCATCATACTCGCCGGTAAATGGGGCCTCCGTCGCATTTTGTTGGGTTACCGCATATTGTTCCGTCGTTAACCGTTGTTCTAAATCATCTGTCATATCCATCACTCCTTCGTGTTTATTATTATAAGCAGATACAAACAGATAGCGACAAATATGCTCAGAGTGTTCTGACAGTCTGGGATTTCCTGAGGATTAAAGCGAAGGGACGAATAAGCGCACAGCGCTTGTTTGGAACTTCGAATTAACCGGAGGGAAATGGCTGTCAGAACACATTTAGAGTGTTCTAGCAGTCTAGGATTTCCTGAGGATTAAAGTGAATTGACTGCCATCAAATAAAAAAGATGCCTCAAATTTACTTTTGAGGCATCTTATATGCGTTAATTTTGATTTAACTGTTGTTGCACTGCTTTAAAGTCAGCATAGACTTCAGCAAGTGGTACCGTAATTTCAACACCACTAATCATGTCTTTAACATGTGCTGTTTGATCAGCTAATTCTGATTCACCGATTGTAATCACCATTTGGGCGTTTAACTTATTAGCTGTTTTAAATTGCGCTTTTGGTTTACGATCAAGATAGTCTCGATCAGCGGTTAAACCTGTATCACGAATCTTTTCAACGATTTGGAGAGTTGTCGCACTTGTTTCAGCGCCAATTCCAACGACATACACATCGAGTTTAGATTCTGGAACCAACGCTTCGTTTTGCGCATTCATCAATAATAATAATCGTTCAACGCCTAAACCAAAACCAACCCCTGGCATGTCCGGGCCACCAAGTTGTTCAACTAACCCATTATAACGGCCACCGGCTAAGACGGTTGTGTAGCCGCGACCAAGCACCTTATTATTTGTCATAATTTCAAAAATTGTGTGATTGTAATAATCGAGTCCGCGCACCATTTCAGTATCCACTTCATATGGAATGTGCAATGTTTCAAGTAAGTGCTTAACCGTTTCAAAGTGCGCCGTTGCTTCTGGTGTTAAGTAATCCAAAATAACAGGTGCATCCTTCACAATTTCTTGGTCCTTAGCATCTTTACTATCTAAGACGCGCAATGGGTTCTTGTGTAGACGAACTTTAGAATCGTCACTTAATTCATCAAAATGTGGTTCAAGATAGCTGACAAGGGCTTCATGATAAGCCGCGCGACTTTCTGCATCCCCTAAGGTATTGATGGCCAGTTTTAAATCCGTAATATGGCATTCACGTAATAAACGCATCGCCATGCTAATGACTTCAACATCAACCGCTGGACTCTCAGAACCAAATGCTTCGACCCCAATTTGATGGAACTGGCGTTGCCGGCCTGATTGTGGCCGTTCATAACGGAACATTGGTCCCATGTAATACACCTTATAAGGTTTTTGATGTTCTGGCCCATAAAGTTTATTTTCTACGAACGCCCGTACAACTCCAGCTGTGCCCTCTGGACGCAGCGCGATATGCCGATCCCCTTTATCCATGAAATCATACATTTCTTTGCTGACAATATCAGATGTATCGCCTGAACTCCGTGAAAAGACATCATAGCTTTCAAATAATGGTGTTCTAATTTCGTTGAATTGATAGCGGGCAAAAACGTCGCGTGCCGTTTTCTCCACTAATTGCCACTGGTTTGAATCTCCAGGTAAAATATCCGCAGTTCCTTTTGGCTTTTGATAGCCCATGATCATTCCTCCAAATGGATACCAAATAAAAAACACCCCTGTCGTTGAACAAGGGTGCTTAAATGCACGGTACCACCTTAATTTTAGCTTAATTATATAACGTTGTTGCCAACGGTGTGCGACCACACAGACCTCAAAAGCAGTCTCGGCGTGCCATTGATTTCTTGCAGCTGTGAAATCATCTCTGTCGTAGGGGGGCTTAGCCTTTACTTTATCACTGGTCATCACTTATTCTTATTGTTATAAGATTAACGTTATTTCAAAAAAAAGTCAATCAATCTTGAATTTTTTGTAACTTTTTCGCTGAAACCCTTTAGAAAGTTGAGTTTTTTGCTATAATTAACCTTATAAATTAATAAAACATAACAAAGGTGTTGAAAAAAATGCAGAAACCTTTGAGCTGGTTTAAACACTATCCGGCCGTTATTATATTAGCATTACTCGTTTTTGTCGGTCTCTTTGTGACCCACGCGCTGGCTGCTTACCAACAAATTACGATTAAAGCGAACGTCGTAAACGTTCGCCAAGGCCCTGGATTATCTTATGATGTCATGAGTCAAGCCAATAAAGGCGAAACAATGAATGTTATCTCACAAAAGAATAATTGGTACCAAGTGCGCTTAAGTGGTGATAAGATTGGCTGGGTTGCTAGCTGGTTAGTCGATAACACCGAAGTCAGTGCCACTTCAAACCGAGTCGCTAAGGTCACCAACAGTTTTGCCAATGTCCGCCAAAGCAGTAGTGCCGATAGTCAACTACTCGGTAAGTTAAATCAAGGTGACGAAATTACAGTCTTATACCAACAAAACGGTTGGAGCCAGATTAAATACAACTCAGCAGTTGGCTGGGTACAAAGTGATTTAATCGAAGTTTCCGACCAAGCTCCGGCGACTGTTCAAAAAACGACAACCGCTGAATCTGAGTCTACGGATACTGATACAAGTAGCTCCGCGATTAAATCAGTGACCACCCAACTGGATAATACCAAGCTACGCACTGGTCCTGATGTTTCGTATCAATATACCCAAAGCTACCCGGCCAATACCAAGCTAACTTATATCAATAAGAGTGGTACTTGGTATCAAGTTAAAGATGCCGATGGTAATACCGGTTACGTCGCAAGTTGGGTTGTCACTCCTTCTGAGAAGAATGAAGTTGTTAAGACTAGCGCTACTTCCCTTTCTGAAGCCACCATTGTTTTAGATGCTGGTCATGGTGGCACCGACGTCGGTGCACTTTCAACTAAGTCTAAGTATGAAAAAGACTACACATTAGCGACCGTCGATGCGATTGCTAAAAAATTAAAAGCGGCTGGTGCTAACGTCGTGCTAACGCGTTCAAATGATAGTTTTGTCGATCTCGAACCGCGACCTGCTCTTGCCAATAAATTAAAGGCTGATGCCTTTATCAGCGTTCATTTTGATTCAAGCAATGAAGCCAATGAAGCATCCGGGACAACAACCTACTACTATTCAAGCAGTAAGGATATGAGCCTCGCGAAGGCCATCAACAATCAGACTAAGACATTACCGCTTAACAATCGCGGCATTGAATACGGCAATTATCAAGTCCTTCGCGATAATCAACGGCCTGCTGTTCTCTTAGAACTCGGCTACATCAATTCTGATAAAGACTTTAGTTATATTAGCAGTGCTAATTACCAAGCTAAAGTCGCTGATGCCGTTTATACCGGCTTAACCGACTATTTCAAATAACTAAAAAAGAACCGTCAGATTAAATCTGACGGTTCTTTTTTTACATAATTGGGGCAAACAAACGCGCTAAGTCCTGTGACCAACGTTCTTGATTGCTTTGCTCTTGTATCCGTTGTTTCGTAAATGGTAAGCATTCTTTTAAATCAGCCGTAAAAGATTGTTCAAGTTCAGTTGCGAGTTGTGCATCATATAAAAAAGCGGTCGTTTCAAAATTCAATCTAAAACTGCGAATATCTAAATTAGCCGTCCCAACCGCTGCTAGTTGCCCATCAACTAACATTACGCGTGATTTAAATCCGGTTGATTCAGAGAAGTAAATCTGACCGCCCGCCTTCACGATTTGTCTAGCGTAATACAAACTCGCATGATGAATCATTTTATGTTTTGCACGTTTGGCCATCATGATCTTCACAGTCACCCCAGAATTAATGGCTAACACTAACGCCGCCAATACAGAATCATCCGGAATAAAATATGGGGTCTGAATCCACAGCCGTTTTTTAGCGGCAGCAATCATCTTCAAAAAGCCTAACTTAATCTCATCGAGTTCTCGATCAGGTCCACTTGATACCAGTTGCATGCTAGTCTGCCCGTGTTCATCTGAGTTAGGAAAATATTGCGGACTGTAATACACCTTTTCCTGACGCGTAGCCGCATTCCAGTCCATGAAAAAGCGAGCTTGAAACGATAACACACCATCGCCGGTAATCCGAATCCGCGTATCTCGTGCAGGAATATTAACGTGATGATTATTCTGGTTAAAATCGCCAAGGTAGGCGGTATTGCCATCAATTACTGCCAATTGCCGGTGGTTACGAAAGTTAAAGCGTAGATTAACGAACTGGAACCGAGAACTAAAAAACGGGACAACTTGGCCGCCGGCTGCTTCCAATGGCTTAAAGAACTGCCGGGATAAATGTTGCGACCCAAATGCATCATACATCACACGCACTTTTACCCCCCACAGTGCCTTGTAAGCCAATAGATTGACCAGTTGACGCCCGTGTTCGTTGTCATAAAAAGCATAGTATTCAAGATGGATATGATCTTGCGCCCGATTGACATCCGTTAACAACTGTTGATACGCCGCCTTCAAATCCGTTAAAATTGTTACATTGTTTTCCTGGGTCACAACCGCGGTATTTGATACTAAGAAGAGGTTGATTAAGCTCTGCGTTTCTGGCGGTAACGTGTGTTGCTTCTGCGCTTGGCGTAACGCTGCTTTTTGGGAGGTCACCAAGGCATCAATGCCGAGCCGTTCTTGTGTTTTCAAATCGACCATATGATCTTCCGGTAATTTTTTTCCGAAAAATAGATACAAAACAAAGCCGATAATTGGTAAGAAAATCAATACCAAGAGCCAGGCCCAGGTTGCTGCAATATCACGTTGTTGGCGAAATACGGTGATAACAGCCCCGATTGTATTTGCAATCCAAATCAGTGCTATCCCCCAGATAATGATTGCTGTCATTCTTCATTCATCCTATTCTTTAAACCACTTTGCTTTTAATTTGGCTAGCGTACCATTTGCTTGTAAGACCCGATAACGTCGGTTGATAAATTGACGTAATTGTTGATCTTGCGGACGCATCCCAACAGCAAACTGTTCTGCTGCAAAAGGACTGTCGATGGCTTGAAAATCGCTGCCATTGTGGCGTGACTTAATTTCAAATTGCGCGTAGACTTCATCAATTAAGAGCCCCTTAATCCGATCGGCCTGTAAGTCGATAAACGCATTGTTATAAGTATCATATAGGATTGGTGCATGGTTGGCAATTCTTTGCTGTAATCGTTTAGGATAACGCTCTAGTTGTTCCATCCCAGATGAGCCCGTTTGAACGCCTAATGGTTGGTTGGTTAAATCAGCCATTTGATTAACAGGGTGTTTCTTGAGCGACACAATCATTTGCCGATTAGTCAGATACGGGTCACTAAACGCAACCCGTTTTGCCCGTTGCGCCGTTTTAGAATAACCACTCCAAATTAAATCAATCGTTTGATTATTCAATTCCGTTTCTTTCATATCCCAATCAATCGACTGAAAGTCAACCCGAATGCCACTCCCCTTAAAAATCGCCCGTGCCAAATCAACATCAAAACCGGTTAATTGACCATTCTTCTCACGGTAAGTCATTGGCACAAAACTATCATCAATCCCGACGACTATTTCTTGACGTTTTTGAATCGTTGCCCATTGATCAACCTGCTGATTGCGTTGTGCGCACCCTGCTAAACCAATCATGCTCATCAATAAAGCCGCTATTAATGCTATTTTTTTAAGCTTCATCATTTTATTGAACCCCGTTTGGTTGTAATTCAAAGATTTGATCAGCAATCTGGTTGGCAAATTGAATATCATGGGTGACAACAATTTGTGTCATTCCCTGCTGTTTCAAATCTAAAATGAGTTGTGCGACACTTGCCACTAACGATGGATCAAGTGCGCTGGTTGGTTCGTCATAACAGAGAATCTCCGGTTGCATCGCCAATGCGCGGGCAATTGCGACTCGTTGACGTTGACCGCCTGATAGTTGGAACGGATAAGCCGTCGCCTGAGCACTTAACCCTAGTTGCTGTAATAATTTTGCGCCATCTGCTTTAGCCTTTTTAGCAGGTTGTTTTTTGACCATGATGGGTGCCAGCGTCACATTCTCAAGGACAGAAAGATGTGGGAATAACCGAAAATCTTGGAAGACAACGCCAATGTGCGCCCCTTGTTCCCGATTACTAGGTTCGTAAGGTTTACCATCAATAATAAACCGTCCGCTATCGGGTTGATCAAGCCCACTCATTAACCGTAATAAAGTTGATTTGCCAGCACCACTTGGACCGACAATCGCTAAAATACTCCCTGATTCAACTGATAAATTTAAGTCGTTCAAAATTTGCCGACCTTTGAAGGATTGATTGATATTTTCTAATTGAAACATGTTGCCGCCTCCTTAGCGATAATAACGATAATAGCGTTCCAAACGCCGTAATGCCCATGTACAAATGGCTGTTAACAATAAATAAATAATCCCGACTAGCAAAAGTGGTAAGAGATTGACATCACGCGCACTTGCGACATTGCCAGCCCGCAGTAAATCCCCAATACCGATAACATACACTAACGATGAATCTTTAATCAAGTTGATCACTTCGTTACCGACAGACGGTAAGACAATTTTAACCGTTTGGGGCACGATAATTTTAGCGATTGTTTGTGGGTAAGTTAAGCCTAAGACCTCAGCTGCTTCGATCTGACCATTATCAACGGCTTGAAAGCCGCCCCGGAAAATTTCGGCAAAATACGCAGCATAATTCAAAATAAAAGCGATTAAAGCAGCATCGAACCGGTTAAAAACAATTCCGACCACGGGTAAACCATAAAATACAAAAATTAGTTGTAATAATAACGGTGTTCCACGCATCAGCCACACATATAAATCTAAAAGATAATGCAGTGGTTTAAACTTAGCTAATAACCCTAAACTTAATAATAAACCAAGTGGAATCGCACCAATAATCGTTAGGCCAAAAACAGCCAACGTCATCTGCGCCCCACTTAATAATGCTGGTAAAATCGATAAACTATAGTCAATCATGACAGACTCCTCTCATTTGTCCAAAATAAAAAGCCCTCTTTGCGTTTAAAACACAAAGAGGGCTAAATTTCGCGGTGCCACCTCAAATTTTTGTTTGCCTCACAACAAACAACTCAGTTAGTTTTAGACCAATAAAAAAAAGTCCCCTGGATTTCTCCAAGAGGACGAATTTATCGCGGTGCCACCTCAGTTTAATAAACTGCTCACGCAGCTTAAACTTATGTAGTTTCTAAAACTACAGCGATAACGGGCTAACGGATCATCTTTATTCGATGATCAAACTCACGGTTGTGCCATTAATCTCAAGGGCCGACTTCCACCACGCATCAGCTCTCTGAACCTCAAGAATTAATTTGGACCGTTCAACGTTTAATGTATTGTTATTCATTCTATTCAATATCGCATCAAAAGTCAATGGTTAATGTTTATTGCTTACCGAAAAGACGGGCCCAGAAACCAACCTTGTGTTGTTTCAAAGTCATCAATGGAACTGTTTCGCCTAGTAAACGACGGGCAATATTCCGATAGCCTTGGCTTGCTGGGTTTTTCGGATCCATCACAATTGGTTCGCCGGCATTGGACGTCTTGATAACCGCATCATCATCAAAAATAATGCCTAACAATGAAATTGAAAGATGTTTGGTAATTTCATCAACATCCATCGTTTCGCCTTCATTCATCATATGACGCCGAATCCGGTTAATTACTAAGCGTGGCGCAATCCGCATTTCTTCTTCTTCTAGCAAGCCGACAACGCGGTCAGCATCACTAACAGAAGAAATTTCGGGAGTTGCAACCACAATTGCACCGTCTGCACCGGCAATCGCATTTTTAAAGCCAGATTCAATCCCAGCAGGACAATCAAGAATCACAAAATCGAATTCTTCTTTTAATTCATTCACGATGGCGGTGACTTCATCAGGCGTTAACGCTTCTTTATCCGCATTTTGAGCGGCTGGCAATAAGTAAATTTTTTCATCAAAACGTTTATCTTTAATCAGTGCTTGGTGCAACTTAGCACGGCCTTGGGCGACATCCACGATATCATAAATAATGCGGTTGCTCAATCCTAAGACAACATCTAAATTACGCAGACCAATGTCTAAATCTAACAAGCAAACCTTCTTATCTAAAAGCGCAAGCGCCGTCCCAATATTGGCGCTTGATGTTGTTTTACCAACGCCGCCTTTACCGGATGTAATAACCAAAGCTGTTCCCATTTTTATTGCTCCTTCATTTTACGATATAATTTTGGATTAATCTGTTTCAAATCCGTTAACTCACCGTAGTCGATAACATGTAAATCATTGATGAAACTTACACTCTGTGCCGTAAATGGCGTCTTCTGGTGATCGAGAATCTCAACTGCGTCTGCTATCCGCAATTGTAACGCGTGTGATAAATCACCTGCAACAACTGCTTCTGCATTATCTGGAAAACCAGCGTGCACAATCCCGGCAACTTCACCAAGTACGAAGATACTGCCCGTTGCTTTTAACATTGCGCCTTGGTGTAAATTACCGACGAATAAGACATCGCCAACATAATTGACCTCTTGGCCGCTTCGTAAAACATTGGGTTCAACGTGAATACTATTTTCCCGCCGATCAATCTCAGCCTGTTCAATCGTCATGACTTCCGATTGAATGCTTGTCACATTAAATTCTGGAAACTGCTCAAAGACGATCGCCAGTGCTTGCTTTTGCGCATCATTCAACAAGCGTCTACCAGTGGTCAGCTCCAGTTCAATCTGATTGCTCCCCAACTGCGGTTGCTCTAAGCGAATCTTATTCAATAATTCCGCTAGTGCAACTAATGCTTGATCGAAATCCGCACCCGCATCAATGTTTAATTCAAAACCTTCTTTGCGTCCTCGTAACGTGACTGCATCCATAGAAAAATCAAACCCCTTACCGTTCTGATTTTAATTTTAGCAATAAATATTTTAAAGGCAAATACAAAAAGACAAAATAAACCAAATTTAATGCAATTGTCGGTGCTAAAACATTACTAATAAATTCGACCGGTGTTACTGTTGCATAACCAATCAAGCGATTCATGATGTAAATCGTACTCTCGAGTAATGTTAAACACAAGACATCGATTAGCCCAATGAAAAAGGCTGAGTCAGGTAAATATTGTTTTAAATAACGCACTGTATAGATAATGAGCGGCACTGCAAAAGTGTACATCCCGATCATCCCCGTATAATACAAATCGTATAAAAGACCAATCCCTACTGCATACCACGTAAGTTGGCGTTCCTCTGGTAAAACAAAGGCCGTTACCACTAACACGAGCATAAATAGCCGGCTAATCAACGTATGATCTGGTGTATATAACCATTGTTCACATAAATGACTGATGGCGCCATCCAAATAAAACGCAACGAGTAAGTAGATTGGTAATAAATAGCGCCGTTGTAATCGCGTCACACCCATGCTACTCACCTTCAATCGTTCGTTTGATGACAGTCACAACGGTTAAGTTGTTTAAATCAGCAGCTGGGGTCACATAAACAGTTAATGCTAACCCAAAATCGTCTTTCTTAACTGCTGCTACCTTACCAAGGTACAAGCCTTTAGGGGTTAATCCACCTAAACCAGACGTGATTACTTTGTCACCTTTTTCGATTGCCGCATCGGTCTTAATCTGCCCGAGCTTCAATTGTTTCCGGTCAGCATTGTAACCGGACATGATCCCATTAACTTGCTTACCATCTTTGGTATTCACCACAGCAGCAAATCCGTTACTACTTTGATCCGTACTTGAAACGAGTTCAACCTTCGAATTAGTCTTGTTGACTTCAACAATCCGTCCAATAATCCCAGACTCAGACATGACGGGCATATCTTTTTTAAGTCCAGCTAAGGCCCCTTTATTGATAACCAATGCATTTTGCCAATTATCAGGATTCCGGGATAAAACAGACGCATTAACGGTTGTATAATCCGTCAAGGTACCTTTTAAGCCGAGTTCCTTTTTCAAACTTGCATTTTCTTCTTTGAGGGTTTGGGTTTGAACCTTGGTTTGAGCTAAATCATCAAGTTGTGCTTTAAGTTCTTTGTTTTCCTGGTACGTATTAATCAAGTCTGTTAAGGCATCTACCCCTCGACCAATCCCATTGGCCGGCACGCTAATGACTTGGTTAGTGATGCCCGTTACGTCGTTGCCAAATTGGCGTACGAAACTCGGACTCTTTTTGTTATTGCGTAAACCAACTGACATTGCGATGAAGCCCATGCAGACGATTAGCATGATTAATAACACAATTAACTTCTTATTTGAAAAAAACTTTTGCATGGTTTCTTCGCCACCATCCATCCTTAATATCGTAAAGGTGGGACAAAAACCGGTGATCAGTAGTCCTTCCTAATAGCAATCGATTCACAACCCGAATCTGTCACTAATTTAGGCGCTACGTCAACGCTGACCGCTTCTTGTCCCACTTCTACTGAACGATTAATTTTTCTTCATAACATCGATATTCTTTAATGATTCGCCAGTTCCGACTGCAACACAGTCTAAAGGATCTTGAGCGATAAAGACTGGCACTTTAGTAGCATCTGAAATCACTTCTGGTAAGTGTTTCAACAATGCGCCGCCACCAGTTAAGACAATCCCGTGATCAATCACGTCGGCTGCAATTTCTGGTGATGTTTCTTCAAGTGTTTCTTTGATGGCTTCGATAATGGCTGTGACAACTTCTTTGATGGCTTCAGCAATATCAACAGCTTGAATGTCCACTGTCTTAGGTAGCCCAGTTACTAAATCGCGACCACGAATGCTCATCGCTTCAATTTCCTTAGCGCGTTCTGGTGATGCTGAAGCGATTTGGAATTTGATTTGTTCGGCTGTTCTTTCACCAATCAACAAGTTATTGTTTTGACGGATGTAAGAAATGATCGCGTCATCTAACTTGTCGCCAGCCATTCGAATTGAACGGCTTGAAACAATCCCACCTAATGAGATTGTGGCAACGTCTGTTGTCCCGCCACCGATATCAACGACCATGCTACCAGTTGGATCCATCACAGGAAGACCGGCACCAATTGCAGCTGCAAATGGTTCTTCAATGACGTATGCATCACGAGCGCCTGCCACCTTAGTTGCATCGATTACAGCACGTTTTTCAACTTCAGTCACACCACTTGGTACGCAGACCATTACAAATGGCTTGCTAGATGAGCGACCTAATGATTTTTCGATAAAATATTTAAGCATGGCAGCAGTTGTATCGTAATCTGCGATCACGCCATCTTTCATTGGGCGAATTGCCACAATACTACCAGGCGTCCGGCCAATCATGTCGCGGGCTTCTGAGCCAACAGCAATCACGTCACCAGTTTGTGTATTTTTAGCGACAACAGAGGGTTCTCTCAAGACAATGTCTTTACCGTCCATGTATACGAGTGTGTTTGCGGTACCTAAGTCAATACCGATATTTCTAGTCCCTAATCCGAACACTATTTTTCTCTCCTTCAGTTACCAAACGTTTTTATAGTCATTGGCATTATATCATAATTTTACGTAATAAAAAACGCAATGTAACTACTATGTTAACGGATTTTCAGAAAATTTGACAGGTCTCGCCTAAAATTAACAGATTCTTAAAGAAAAAAGCGTTCTCTTTTACTCCACTAAGTAACCCTCTTCTCGCAAACTGAGATACTGCTGGCTTCCAATAATCAAGTGGTCTAGGCATACAATGCCCATCAGTTCACCACAGGCGACAATTCGTTTAGTGAAGGCAATATCTTGCGTTGACGGCGTCAACTGGCCGCTTGGATGATTATGCACCAAAATAAATTTTGCTGCAGAATAACGGACCGCTAATTTAAAGACTTCCCGCGGATGCGCAACTGAACTATTGAGTGTGCCAATATAAATCTGTTTCATCTGAATAATTTGATTTTTAACGTCTAAAAAAACAGCTAGCAGTTGTTCTTGCGTTTCGCCCGCTAGTGTTTCAATCATGCGACGGCCAACCATTTGGCTCGATGTGACCACACCAAATCGGAGAGTTCGTTGCGTTTGCAATCGGTGACTCAATTCACAGATGGCTTGAATTTCAATCGCTTTGACTGGTCCAATTCCTGCCAGTGTTTCCAACTGCGTTAAACTTGCTTGTTCTAAATCCCGAAAGTCAGGATAATGCGCTAGCAATTTGCGCGCCACCTCACCAACAGATAGGTGACTATTACCAGAACGCAAAATGACGATTGCCAATTGCTCGTTCGATAAACTTGCTGCGCCGTACTGCATTAATTGTTCTCTTGGTTGTAATTGTCCTGTATTCCCCGCCATTGTTTGCCTCCCACAAAAAAAGACGCATGACGCGTCTTCTTGGTTTAACTAACAATACGTTAATTAACGGGCCTATTTTTCTAAATACGGAATCACTTGAGCCAAATCCCCAACGGTCGCAAGTGTTTGCTGATTGGTTATTGCAGTTGGTGCAATTAAATCAGGGACCATAATCACCGGAATGGCAGCTTTACTAGCGGCCATCACACCATTAGGTGAGTCTTCTAATACTAGGGCACTAGGCGCTGGTAAGGCTAATCTATCCAACGCTTTTAAAAAGATTTCGGGGTTCGGTTTGCCGTGAGTCACTTCGTCTCCCGCAACAATTTGACTAAACCGTGATTGTAGGCCAGTACTTTGCATAAAGTCATCGACCATGCTGCGGAAATTGCTCGATGCAATCACCCGACTAATCCCCTGATTATCACAGTAATCTAGTAAATCGACTAACCCTGGCTTAATTGCAACACCATCTGCTTCAACAACCGTTGCTACGTTACGGTATGAACGATCAATAAATTCTGTTGCGGTCGTTGCCGAACCCAGCTTTGCTTTAAAATAATTACGTAAATACGTATCAGTGGTCCCTAAGATGGCATGGTGATCTTCAGGTGTAAAATCAAAGCCCATTTCTTTAGCGGCCCGAATATTGGCTTGGTAATAAATCTTCTCCGAATCAACCAATAGACCGTCCATATCAAAAATAATTCCTCTAGTTGTCATTGACTATTCTCCTTTAAAA
Organism: Latilactobacillus sp. VITA-14; assembly: GCF_046580785.1. Lineage (NCBI taxonomy): Bacteria > Bacillati > Bacillota > Bacilli > Lactobacillales > Lactobacillaceae > Latilactobacillus > Latilactobacillus sp. VITA-14. The sequence goes on along the minus strand of NZ_JBJKTM010000011.1, from coordinate 17,227 downwards.
TATTGGCGAATCGTACTAATTAAATATAGCGAACCCGTTACGAGTAATACATCATCAGCCGACACATCCGCTAATAATTCGGTTAATGCAACCGGCCAGTCCGGTTCAAATGTAATCGTCTCATCAACTGCTGCATATTGGGCCGCTGTTGCTGCGCGTGGATTATCAGGAACCGTAGTCAGCACCATCCGCGTCGCTATTTTTTTGAGCTGTGGTAACATCTCATCCAGATTTTTATCACCAAGCGCTCCGAATAACAGGTAAATGTCACGATTTTTAAATTGATGCCGCGTTGTCTGAACCAATTGCGCCACCCCTTCCGGATTATGTGCACCATCCAAGATAATTAACGGCTCATCGTTGATTTTTTCGAAGCGCCCAGGCCAGTTAACCCGTTTTAAAGCACGTTTGATGTCTCGAACCTCTAGTTTTTGTTGCGTCAACTGTAAGTAACACCAAAATACTTGTAATGCAACCGCGGCGTTTTCAATTTGATAATCCCCCATCAGCGGAATCTGTAATTGTCGATACGTTACCGCGTCATTTTGGAAAGTTAACTGTTGCCCCCAAGTAGGTAACGTTTTGACCGCAGCACTCGAAAAATCACAGCCACTAATGGCTAACGAACTATTCAAACGAGTTGCCGTTTCCTCAACCACCGTCAGTGCTTCTTTTGGTAATTGACCAATCACGACTGGATGACCAGCCTTAATGATCCCGGCTTTTTGAGTTGCAATTTCTGCAAATGTCTTGCCTAATAGAGCCTGATGATCAAGACCAATCGACGTAATAACTGATATCAGCGGCGTCAACACATTAGTCGAGTCATACAAACCGCCAATTCCGACTTCCACAACGGCGACATCAACCTGCTGTTGTTTGAAATATAGAAACATCATTGCTGTAATCCATTCAAACTCGGTCACTTCAAATTCGGGGTCAGTTGTTTGAATCTGGGCAACCGTTGTCTGAATTTGTTGCGTAACAGTTACTAAATCGGCATCACTGATTGGTTCCTGATTGATAGCAATTCGCTCGTTGAACCGCATAATAAACGGCGATGTGTAACGACCGACTTTTAAACCTAACTCTTCAATCAAACAACTGACCATTTTGACAACGGATCCCTTGCCATTAGTGCCAGTCACATGAATGAATTGTTGGTTTTCTTGCGGATTACCGAGACCTGCCAACAATTGCGTCATTCGGTTCAGGTTCGCTTCTTTATGTAATCTGGGGCGCGAATGAATATACGCCAAAGCTGTTTCGTAATCTGTCACTAACATCGCCAATCTCCTTTAACAAACTATCTCTATTTTAGCATAGATTGCACGCGAATCGATGCTTAAAAACTGGCGCACACAAAAAGACCACCTCAGTTTTTAAGGTGGCCTTAACGTGCTTTTGGTTGCAACAACTTCCGCTTAATCTAAAAATTCCGTTAATCCTAAAACCTGAATTAACGGAATTTTTGTATTGATGCTCAGTTGCTACCCGCAACCAATCACACTTCTTTCACTACCGTGCTCCTCGAGCAACCTTTTCCGGTTAACTGCAAAATGGGCCCCATGGCAAAAAACGCCACAATGCCCATTTTACTGTTAATCCTCAAAGCCTAACCAGCTCGAGTCGCACTTCTTTTTTAACGTGTTTTCATCAACAGCTTCCTGTGCTTTGCTACACTTATCAAATCGGCGCTTACAGCGCCAATTCGCTAAGTTAGGCAAATGCTCAGAAGCTAACCGTTGATGATGCACTTATGCATTTTTTAATTCTGCTACTCGTTTTTCGACTGATTGGTATTGTTGTTCGTAGTCTGCTTGTTTGTCGCGTTCTTCTTGGACCACTTTTTCTGGTGCGCGGTCTGTGAAGCCCTTGTTTGACAACTTGCCTTTAGCACGTTTGATTTCACCGTCTAAACGTTTCAATTCGCCTTCTAAACGGGCGATTTCTTCGTCTAAGTCGAGCAATTCAGCCAATGGCACATAAACTTCTGCACCACTGATAATGGCTGTCTTCGCCAATGCTGGTGCTGTTAAACCTTCAGCAATTTCAAGTGACTTAGGATGTACGAAGCGTTCAATGAAGTCTTGGTTTTGTTTGAAGATCGTCATTAATGGCGCATCTTGAATGTTGACCAAAACATCAATTGGCTTGCTTAGTGGTGCATTGGCTTCGGAACGGATATTCCGGACACTTCTAATTAGATCGATTAACGCATTCATTTGCGTTGTTGCTTCTGGATCGTCTAATTCAGCGTGCACTTCTGGATAAGCCGCATTGACGATTGAATCGCCAGTATGTGGCATACTTTGCCAGATTTCTTCCGTGACAAATGGCATCACTGGGTGTAATAGACGCAATGTTTGGTCTAAAACATAAGCCAAGTTATAACGTTTATTGGCAATGGCTGCTTGGTCGTCTCCGTAAAGGACTTCCTTCGCCATTTCAATATACCAGTCACAGAAATCGTTCCAGATAAAGTTATACAATGTCCGGCCCGCTTCACCAAATTCGAAGCTTTCATAAAGCCGTGTAACATCTGCCACCGTTTGGTTCAATTGGCTTAAGATCCATTTGTCCGTTAAATCAAGGTTAGCGGCATCTGGCATCTTCGTTGGCGCTGGTGTGTCTTCAAGGTTCATGATGACGAAACGACTTGCGTTCCAAATCTTATTGATGAAGTTCCAGGCAGCATCCATCTTCGTGTAACTGAAACGAATATCTTGGCCTGGTGTTGAACCACTCGTTAAGAACCAACGCAATGCATCGGCACCGTATTTTTCAATGACTTCCATTGGGTCAATCCCATTACCAAGTGATTTACTCATCTTACGGCCTTGTTCATCGCGGATTAAACCGTGAATGAGGACGTGTTCGAATGGGCGTTGTTCTGTAAATTCGAGACTTTGGAAAATCATCCGTGAGACCCAGAAGAAGATGATATCGTAGCCAGTTACCAACGTATTGGTTGGGAAGTAGCGTTTGAAGTCAGACGCTTCAGTGTTTGGCCAACCCATTGTTGAAAATGGCCATAAGGCACTACTGAACCATGTGTCTAGGACATCAGAATCTTGAGTCCAGTTTTCGATATCTTTTGGTGCTTCTTCGCCGACATACATTTCACCAGTTTGTTTATGGTACCAAGCTGGGATTTGGTGCCCCCACCATAATTGACGCGAAATAACCCAATCATGAACGTTTTCCATCCATTGTGTGAAGGTATTTTCGAATCGTTCTGGCACAAAGCTAACCTTTTGATCGGTTGCTTGGTTCTTCAAAGCCATTTCAGCAAGTGGCTTCATCTTAACAAACCATTGCGTTGAAAGCCGGGCTTCAACTTGTACACCGGTCCGTTCAGAATGACCAACACTATGTGTCATTGGGTCGACTTTAATCAAATAACCTTGTTCCTTCAAGTCAGCAACAATCGCTTTACGTGCTTCAAAACGATCCATGCCGTTATACTTGCCGGCACTTTCATTCATGCTGGCATCTTCGTTCATGACATTGATCCGTGGTAAGTCATGCCGATTACCGACTTCAAAATCGTTAGGGTCGTGTGCTGGTGTAATCTTCAAAGCACCAGTACCGAAATCCTTATCGACATAGTGATCAGCGATAATCGGAATTTCACGATTCATTAATGGTAATGTGACCGTCTTGCCAACAAGGTCCGCATACCGTTCATCATCTGGATGTACAGCGATAGCAGTATCACCAGGTAATGTTTCAGGACGTGTTGTGGCAATTTCGATGCTCCCAGAACCATCCGTCAATGGATAGTTAACATGATAGAAGGCCCCTTCATCATCTTGATGCAACACTTCGATATCTGATAAAGCCGTCCGTGCTTTTGGATCCCAATTGATGATGTATTCGCCACGATAGATTAAGCCCTTGTTGTATAAGGTAACAAAGACTTTACGAACAGCGTCTGATAAGCCATCGTCTAATGTGAACCGTTCACGTGAATAATCAAGTGATAAGCCCATCTTAGCCCATTGTGCGTGGATGGTTGCGGCATATTCATCTTTCCAGTCCCAGACTTGTTCGATGAATTTTTCACGACCTAAGTCATAACGTGAAATCCCTTGTTCAGCTAATTTTGCTTCCACTTTAGCTTGAGTTGCAATCCCGGCATGATCCATCCCTGGCAACCAGAGTACATCATACCCTTGCATCCGTTTTTGCCGGATTAACATATCTTGTAAGGTCGTATCCCAGGCATGGCCTAAATGGAGTTTACCCGTAACATTTGGCGGTGGAATAACGATTGAATAAGGTTTGGCATCTGGATTGGCATTTGGCTTGAATAAATCAGCGTCTAACCAATCTTGATAACGACCGGCTTCAACTTGATTTGGATCATATTTGGTTGACATTTCTTTGTGATCAGTCATCTTGTTCACTCCTTTAAAATATTGCGTTTAATGGCAAACAAAAAAGCATTCCTCACAATAGGACGAATGCTTTTTCGCGGTACCACCTAAATTAGGACTAGACTAGTCCCCAACTCATGATTTGTTAACGAACGAAATTGTCCGGTTAGCCCTACTTAATTTCAGGTTAACAGCTCACAAGCTACCGATTAATTGGTCATTGGAAGACGTCTCAGCCATGCATCTTCTCTCTAAACTAGCCCAATCTTAATCGCTCTTGTTCAACGCGTTGTTAATAGTTTAGCTGAGTGAACGCCAAAGGTCAAGCGTCACCGGCGTTCATTCTGAAAATAAATCCCGAATCTTCTCCCCAAAAAAATCCTGAGAACAACATACTGTTATTCTCAGGATTTTTATAGTTTACAATAGTTCAGCAATGATTTCTTCGTCTTGATTTAAGAATTGATCGCCAGCTTTGATTTCTGTCACTTTAATTCCAGCAAGTGAGCGTTCAATCAAGGCATCCACATCGATGCGTTGTTCGTAGAACCGGGTCTTATCTAAGTTAGGCCGGGTCTTCGGTGCTGGTGGTGCAAAAATGGTACAGCAATCTTCGAATGGCATGATTGATAATTCGTACGTATCAATATCCTTCGCAATTTCAATGATTTCATTCTTATCCATTGTCGCAACTGGCCGCACGATTGGCGTTGTTGTGACATCATTGATAGCCATCATACTTTCAAGTGTTTGTGAGGCCACTTGACCGACAGATTCCCCATTAAAAATGGCTAAACCTTGGCGCTTAGCACGGATTTGATCCGTTAAACGCAACATCATCCGCCGTTGAATGGTCATTAAGTAACCTTCTGGCACAGAATGCTTCACTTCTTCTTGAATTTCCGTGAATGGGACTTCGATAAACTTAATCCCACCAACGTATGGCACCAATTTCGCCGTTAATTCTTTGGCCTTATTCAAGGCATTGTCGCTTGTGTATGGTGGGCTAAAGAAATGCACCATTTCAATGTCGACACCCCGTTTGAGCGTTAAGTAACCTGCTACTGGTGAATCAATCCCACCAGATAACATCAACATTCCTTTACCGGCAGAACCGACTGGTAAGCCACCAGCCCCTTGAATCACTTGGTTGGTTAAGTAAATCGCATCTTGGCGAATTTCAACCCGCAAAGTAATGTCAGGTTTTTTCATTTGCACTTCTAATTCAGGTAATTCATCTGATAAGTAACCACCTAATTCGCGGTTCATATCATTCGTATCCAAGAAGAAATTGTGATCAGAACGACGTGTGTTAACTTTGAAAGACATCCCAGGTTTGCCGATTTCTTTCATCATGGCAAGCGCCATTTCTTTAACAGAATCTAAATCACGATCAACTTGGATACTTGGTGAGAAGTTTTGGATGCCGAAGACGTGACGGAGACGTTCGATAACGCCTTCTGCATCGTCGCCGTTTAAAACGATATGCATCCGGTCACGTTTAGGGTGAATCCGGAGTTGTTTATACTCGTGAAGCGCCTTTGTGACGTTCCCGTTTAACCGACCGATAAAATCGTTCCGGTTTTTACCCTTTGTCGAAAGTTCGCCGTAGCGAACCATAATTTCAGTGTATTGCATGCCTATCTCCTTTTAGATGGTAGTTTACGAATTAATTTTTTTGAAGCGTTCGTTAATTTGATCGAACGCTTTGATGAATGCATCCGCTTCTTCTAGCGTATTGTATTCATCGAGGGATACCCGAATGGCGCTTGTCGCAATTTTTTCATTGACGTGCATTGCCTTTAAGGTACTAGATTCAGTCCCTTTCTTCGAAGAGCAAGCACTCGTCGTTGAAATATAGATTTCGTGTTCTTCAAACGCATGAACCGTTGTTTCACCGCGAACACCTTTAATTGCGAAGCACAAAATATGCGGCGCAAAATCAGGCGTCAGTTGTGAAAACATAACCGTTTTATCCGATTGACTGATATGGTTAAAGAGTCGTTCTCGAATAGCTGCTTGGCGGTGTACTTTTTCAGTCTCATCGGTCAATAACAAACGTAAGGCTTTGGCCATTGCCGCGATGGCTGGCACATTTTCGGTTCCAGAACGTAAATCATGCTCTTGGCCCCCACCGGTTAAAAGCGGCGCTAAATGACGCCCGCGTTTCTTATACAAAATCCCAGTCCCCCGTGGGCCGTGGAATTTATGCCCTGATAAGGTCACAAAATCAACGCGTTCGTTGAAAATCGCCTCTTGAATGCCTTTGCCAATCCCTTGAACGGCATCAACGTGGAAATGAATATTAGGATAATCCTTCAAAATATCAGCAATGGCTTCAAGTGGCTGACACGTTCCGATTTCGTTATTAATGGCCATGATCGAAACTAAAATGGTATCAGGCCGCAATGCTGCTTTTAAGTCAGCTGGATCAATTCGACCAAACTGATCAACGGGTAGATAAGTCACATCAAAGCCTAATTTTTCCAGTTGCTGCATGGATTTAATGATGGCTGGATGTTCAACCGATGTCGTAATTAAATGTTTCCCAAACGCCCGTTTTTCAATTGCCGTGCCTTTTAAGACCCAGTTATCGCCTTCTGTTCCACCGCTGGTAAAGAAGATTTCATCGTGGTCTACGCCTAATAAATCAGCGATTTGTTGGCGTGATTGTTCTAAAATATGAAAGGCTTTTTCCCCAATCACATGTAAACTAGAGGGGTTGCCGAAGAACTGTTCACTAACCGCTTGATAGGTCTGAAGTGCGCCTGGCGCGATTTTAGTGGTGGCACTATTGTCAAAATAAATCATATCGATCCTTCTTACTAAAAATTAGTGTTTAACGTTGTACATTATAGCAAATTGGTTATTAAAGACAACCAATTAATCTTTAACAAAACAAATCCGAGACAAAATGCGTCTTGTCTCGGACTGATGAGCATCTAAGTGACTAATTAGTTGCGTCTGACTTTTGGTCGTAATAGGCCTTTTCAACTTGTGTGTAAGCACCTGGATCAACCTTTTCAAGGGCCGTTGCCAATAAGTCGACAGCTTTAGCATAGTCGTATTCTTCATTAAAAATGGTTTGGACCGTCACACAGGCTTCCTGGATGGCGGGAAAATCTGCACGATATCGGTTGGCATATTGTAACAATTGCTCCGTAATCAATGCACTGTCAATTAAGGTATCCGTCTTGGCCTTCAATTCATCTAAATCCTCTTGAACGAGAATTAATTGCTTCGCGATATCGTCTAAATTAATCTTAATTTGATTCAAATCATGATCAAGTTTTTGAATCTCATCAGAAACAACGAAGAAGAAATCCAAATATTTCTGTTGTAAACCAGGTAAATTAACCTTTTCAACAGCGCGCTTCAAGTTACGTAGTTCAAGTTCAAACTGGCGTAAGTTTTCATTAGCGACGACTTCGCCTTGATGCAAACTAGCAACCTGATCATGAATTGCTTGTTGTTTTTCTTCGATGACAGTTAGCCGTTCGTCAATCTCGGTCAAATCTTCAGCAATCGCCGTGTAAACCGCTTCGTGGTTGGCAATCTTCGCTTGGTGCCCTTCAACTAACGCCTGTTCTTCACCAATTTGCTTTTGTAATTGTTTGGCGCTTGCCAACTCATCATGTGTGAGTGCATAACTCTGATTGAGATGATCGAGTTCCAATAATAGCTCATGGTTCTGACGTTCAGCATGTTGCACGAATGTCGCGGTGGTTGGCAATTGCGTCGCGACTGCCTTCTTGGCAGTCATCTCAGCTTCTAATTGATCATATAATTGATCAATGCCACGTGCAATTTCATCGTTATTGGCTTCAACCGACTCAATGGCCAAATCACTTAACAAGGTAGTGCTCTTATCAAGTTGATCCATTAGTTGTTGTTGTTTGACTTCAATCTGCCGATCATCAAATTGATAATGTTCTTTTAGCATTTGATGGTAGGTATCATTAATTTCAACCAGTTGTTCGGGAAACTCGTTAGCTAATTCGTTATAGCGCTTTGGAATCCGTTCCATCTGGTCTTCTAATTGCGTTGTTTCAGTAATTAATTTCTGCAAAATGGCCTTAGCCCCTAGATGGTCGCCGGCTGTTGTTAGTTCGTTGGCTTCGTCAAAATCCACCTCTAAGCGACCTAGCGTTGCTTCAAGCGCATCTAATGCAGGTCCAAACGAAAAACTCTTAGTCAACAAACGTTTACGTAGTTGTTGATATTGTTCTCGTAGACGCTGAATTTTTTGACGTGTATCGGCTTCATTGGCAAGTAGATTTTCTAAAGCATCTTGAACATCCAGTAAATCTTGATCTGTTTCAGTCAAGTACGCCCGCAATTGTTTGAGAATCCGTGCAACCTGAATGAATTGGTATTTGGCATTGGCCGTTTCCGCATCAAAAAGATAGCCTTCAATCGTGCTGAAGTTATGGTTGGTAATCTGCTCATATTGTTTTTCCCAACGATCAAAGTTTTGCAAACTTTCGCCCGTCAAATGTAACGACCGTAACTTCGTTAAGCGTTCCGGAATCGGCAACGCCATTAAGTCGCCTTTATGTGCTTCTAGTTGTTTAATTTGTTTGATAAAATAACGTTGATAAAAAACAACACTTAGGTAGCCAATCAGTGCGACGACTACGATTCCAATGAGAATGTAAAACATTCAAAGACACACCCTTTTACAATTTAAATCAGATTTGTTAGTCCGTTCATCCACTTCAATTCATTAAACTATGTTTGATTATAGCATGAATAAGATAACGGTTCAGCAATAATTAGCGATAAACTTTAGAAAAGCTGCAATTTTAATCTGAATTTGCTTGACGTTGCCGCACACCGTACGCTATACTAGCCATTGTGTAAAATAATGCAGCAGTAAACGGTAAAGCCGTCAACAGTTCATTTGCCCAGAGTTTTGGTTCAATTGTGTAACCTTGCGGCTGCAAAGGTGAAGATTGTTAATAAGTGAACTGAACGATTACTAAGTTTACATCGGATTATTTTACTCCAAAACATTTATTGGAGGATTTTTTTATGTCACGTTATACAGGTCCAAAGTGGAAACTTTCACGTCGTTTAGGAATTTCACTATCAGGCACAGGTAAAGAACTTGCTCGTCGCCCTTACGCTCCAGGCCAACACGGTAACGACCGTCGCGGTAAGATTTCAGAATATGGTATGCAATTGAGCGAAAAACAAAAACTTCGTTTAATGTATGGTTTAACAGAACGCCAATTCCGGAACTTATTTGCTCGCGCTGGTAAAATCCGCGAAGGCAAGCATGGTGTTAACTTGATGATCTTGCTAGAACAACGTTTAGACAACATTGTTTATCGTTTAGGTTTAGCAAGCACTCGTGCACAAGCTCGTCAATTAGTAAACCATGGTCACGTAACTGTCGATGGCAAACGTGTTGATATTCCTTCATACGAAGTAAAACCTGGTCAAGAAATTTCAATCCGTGAAAAATCTAAGAACCTTGTAATCGTTAAGGATGCAATCGAAGGTACAGTTGGTCGCCCTTCATTCGTTAGCTTTGATGCTGACACAATGAAAGGTTCACTTGTTCGTTTACCAGAACGTTCAGAATTAGAACCAGAAATCGACGAAGCCTTAATCGTTGAATTCTACAACAGATAAGCAGTTATCTGTTCAATTAAAAGAGTCAGACTTAGGTCTGGCTCTTTTTTTGCGCATTTAAAGACGCGTGCCTACTTAGCACACGCGTCTGATTTAATCTATTTAGTCTGTACCAACTCATATAAAGGCACCATCTTCATCAAGGTCGTTTGAATATCGGCCATGAGAGCTTCGGGTTGGTCGAATAATGGGTTGTCTTTCAGATAAACTTTTCCGAGGAGCCACTCCCCTTTTTTGGTCTTAGCAAACTTATCTTGAATCAGTTTCAAGTTCTCCGATGACATTGGGAATTTTTGCTTGGTCATGTGATCGTAGCTTAAATCATAGTCGGCAAAGTCCCTTAAGAGGCTTTCTGTTTGGCTTGCCAATAACGGTGCGTAATCCGTCTTATCTGGCATCTCAGCCATTAAAGCAAACCAAACGAAGATCCGATCATCCCAAAAACCGACTTCAAAGTGCGGCATCATCTTATACCCGCGTGAGCTCTCACTAAGTGCCATCCAAGTATTCATTGGTGGATTTTTGAAACGGCGTAAATGCTTGGCAATATGCAACGAGAATTCGCGTTTTGTTTCTACTACGAGTTCTGCTTGCAATTGCGCACCAAATACTTCAAACTTTGGATCAAGTTGCGTATAAATCTTGTCTAACCGGCCCTTTAAGGTTTGGTCATCAAAAATATCAAAATCAGCACGTGTAAACATCTTTTTCCTCCAACATGGTATACTTAGGTTTAATTCTAATATAGCACAATTCAGAAATGAGGCGACTATTTTGTCAGATAATGATCAATTACAACAACACTTGGATAGTGCCATGCACGGCGCACCACAAACCAATCCCGATGAACGCCGCCGCTACCTCGGCTCATTACGTGAACGCGTCTTCTTAGGCGTTACTAACCAGGAACTCGCCACTGCGCAAGCTAAATTCGAAGCGCATCTTACGGATTATAAGCCCTATTCCGTCTTATTAAACGGCAAGAACCCCGCTGCTACCGATTATTTAGCGGCCCTTTCAGCACACGGGATTCCGTTCACGCTCGTTAACAACGAAACAGCCAAAACCGAACCAACGGCCTTCGGTTTGTTAGTGGTTGCCAAAGACGCGATTAACCATGAGGCAATTACGCTCGATACACTATACCCTGATCCAAAAACCACAACGCAAGATGCACCCACCAAAAAAGGTGGTTTCTTAAAACATCTTTTCGATTAACACTAAAAAGGCCCGCACAGTTTAACTTGTGCGGGCCTTTTTGCATTACTTTAGTCGGTTTCAATCGCTAATTCTGGGAAAAGTAATTGTAAGACAGTCATTGAAACGCGCCGCGCTTGACCCATCATTGGGAACAAGTGCATCAACATCGCTGGATTGTAGTTTGCTTCTAGCACAACCGCCATCTCAGGGTGTTCCGGATCATATGGTTGGTATAAGTTTGGCACAATGATATCGATTCCCGTGATATTGAGGTTCAAAATTTCAGCAGCCTGTTCAGCAATCGCAAAGTAACTTTGATCCATCTCATCGGTCACGTCAACCGAATCACCACCATTTGAGACGTTGGAATTTTGTAGTAAGAAGACCTGTGAACCACGCAATGGCACATCTTCAGGGCGGTAACCTTGTTGTTTCAACATGAGCAATTCCCGTTCACCGAGGTGAATGTTTTGCAACGGTGTCAGGTGCGCTTCGCCGCGTAATGGGTTGTCGTTTTTCTTAGCAACAAGTTGGGCGATTGTTGAACGACCATCCCCCACGACATTGGCTGGAATCCGTTCTAAAACAGCCTGGACCTTATGATTCATCACTAAGAAACGGTATTCCGAACCCGCAATGAATTCTTCAACTAAAATTTGCTGATCGTACGTTTGTGCCAGTTTAAAAGCAGCAATGAAGTCCGCTTCACTTGGACGCGTTAAAAATGTGGTAATGCCCGCCCCCATGTTACTGTGTTTTGGTTTAATGACAATCGCGCGCTGACCAAACGCCGCTTGATAATCTGCTACTGCCGTCTCTAAAGCGGTATATTCGGCACCCGCTGGCACCCGCATACCATGACTTGCCAATAAAATTTTAGTCACTACCTTATTATCCACTAACGGCCCACTAATTAGCCGATCTAAACTCGTTATATTCCCATTTTTGACTAATTCATGATGATGTTGATAGGTCAGCTCAATAAATTGTTCATCGCGATCCAAAACAGCCACATGCAGCCCTTTTTGGAAAGCGTCAAACATCAGCATTTGTGTTGATAATTCCATATCCGTGTACCCCTGTAACTGATAGAGAGTCTCTGTCAGCTCACATTTAAAACGTTTTGCCTGTTTGAGGGCAAATGCCTTTAGCGAGTCCTCTTCAATCGCTTGTGTTAAGCGATAACTCAAGGTTTGTCGATGGTCCTGAACACGCTCATTCATCACTGTCCAAGCTTGTTTAAAACGCTCATCCAGATGATAATCCGTAATGAATTGGGCCAAATCGGCCATCACAGTTTTCAATTGTGTTTGGAGCTGCGATGGCTGCAGCGGATTCTCTAATGCTACTGTGTCATTTAACTGACGACCCGTCTGAATCTGAGTGGCTAAATCACCGGATAATTTCGGCAAGGATAATAAGTACATAAAGAATAAGTGTAAGAAGTCTAGCTGTTGTTGATCAATCCCCGTCGCAGTATACGGGTTAATATCAAACCCCCGAAATTCTAAATAATCCACACCAGTCTCTAACATCTGATCCAATGAGTGACTCCGTAACCGCACAGTTCCGTAAAATTCGCGTTCCGAAATTAAGTCGCCATTAGCAATCGCTTGGCGCATTGAATCAACATATGCGGCAACTGAATCAAAATGAATTAATAATTGCTTATTGCTGTAGCCGAATAATTCACTCGAGCGTAAACTCCGTACAGGGTGTTCTGGTAATTTCGTCATATCTTCTAAAAAGCCTGGTTCCGCTATCGGACTCGCACCAAATAAATACGTTAAAACATAGTGATAACGCACGTAATTTTGCGCAATCTGGATGTACAACGCATCGCTAAAATCTTTTAGACTCACATAGTGATCATGATAGTATTCATCAAATAAACGCACAATTAACGTCGATGACAGGCTAAAATTATAATGGATGCCAGAGACCATCTGTAAACGTCGACCGTAGCGCTTCGTCAAATAGTCACGATAGGCTTTTACCGCCGGTGTGTATTCTGAAATTGGAATGGTTAATTCATCGTCTGGTAACAACGGTGGCATGCTGAGGGGCCAAATATATTCCGAATCGGCCATACTTGATTGCAATACTTGTTCGAGCGCTAATAATTGTTGTTGGACATCTACGGTCTGTTCGAAGGTATCCGTAACCAGTTCCGTTTGCATCTCTGCAAAATCAGTCGCAATGTATGGATGAAACGTTCGCGATCCTAACTCACTGGGGTGCGGTTGTTGACTCAATGCGCCCAATCCGGTCACTCGCTGCCCCTCTTTTTCGACCCCAAAAGCACCTTGGTTCAATAAAGGTGTTAAGCGTAATTGTTTAATGTTCTCAAATAATTGATTAGGCATTTTGAAACCCCTTCTTAATTCAGTCTTATACAACTCATTATACACATCCCTAAAACCTTTTAAAACGATAATCACTACGAATTTGCGCGACATGTTATACTAGGAACAACCTAAACATTAAAGGATGAACGCTATGCAACAACCTCTCGCATTTCGCATGCGTCCGACTAACATCGATGAAGTTGTCGGTCAGACGCACTTAGTGGGGCCGCAAAAAATCATTCGCCGAATGGTTGATGCCAAACTCCTCTCATCAATGATTCTCTACGGACCACCTGGTACTGGTAAAACGAGTATCGCTAGTGCCATCGCCGGTAGTACCCAGTACGCTTTTCGCATGCTGAATGCTGCCACTGATAGTAAAAAAGATTTACAGATTATCGCTGAAGAAGCCAAAATGAGTGGCACCGTGATTTTACTCCTCGATGAAATTCACCGCTTGGATAAAACCAAACAGGATTTTCTCTTACCACATCTAGAAAGTGGCCGCATTATCTTAATTGGTGCAACTACCGAAAATCCATATATCAGTATCAACCCTGCCATTCGGAGTCGGGCCCAAATTTTTGAAGTCAAGCCCCTCACTGAAGCCGACATTCATGTCGCCATTCAACGGGCACTGACAGATAAAGAAAAAGGCTTAGGTGCACTAGCCATCAATCTCGATGAAACGGCTGAACAATACCTTGCCCGCGTCACAAACGGTGATTTACGGAGTGCTTTAAACGCCCTCGAACTCGCTGCTCGTTCAACACCAGCGAATCCAGACACCAACGTCATCGACATCGATATTGACGTTATTGAAGAATGCGTGCAGAAAAAAGCCATTACTCATGATAAAGATGGCGATGCCCATTACGATGTCATCTCCGCCTTTCAAAAATCAGTCCGTGGCAGTGACGTTGATGCTGCGCTCCATTATATGGGCCGTTTGATTGAAGCCGGTGATTTAATGTCGATTAGTCGGCGCTTGATGACAATGGCCTACGAAGATATCGGCCTCGCCAACCCTCAAGCCTGTGCCCGTACAGTCGAGGCAATTGCTGCGGCTAAACAACTTGGTTTTCCCGAAGCCCGGATTCCACTGGCCGTAGCAGTGATTGATCTCTGCTTATCTCCAAAATCAAATTCGGCCATCACCGCAATTGATAACGCGTTAGCTGATATTCGCGCTGGCAAAGCCGGTGAAGTCCCCGATCATCTCCGTGATGCCCATTATGCAGGGGCTGAAAAACTTGGCCACGGTGTCGACTACAAATATCCTCATAATTATCCCAACGACTGGGTCGCGCAAGATTACCTACCAGATAAGCTCTTAGGTAGTCATTATTACGAAGCAAAAGCAACTGGTAAATACGAGCAAGTCCTCAAACAACAGCTAGAACGCTTGCGCCAAGCCAGTCCGCATAAGTGAACGGTTACAAAAGTGTTGTGTTAACATCACGAGCGTGCTACTATAATAGTAGGATTTCTAAGGTGTGCGCGTCTTCCCACCTTATGTTGACCGATCAAGTAATTCGTTAATGGGACGGATGAGTTATTAGCGAGTGTAGACTTTTTCGCGAAGGAACCAAGTCTAATAATAATCTGACCCACCTGCATTTTCTAGCGGGCTCAACTATCGGGAAGCATCTACGGCACCACTAGATTTCCCAAAGTCCAACGACTTTGACCGGGCTAACGTTTACGTTGGCCCTTTTTTGTTGATTATTTTAGGAGGTTGCACATTGATTCAAATCGCCATAATCGTTTTTTTAATCATTATCGCCCTACTTGGTGCGATTTTATGTTACTACCAAGACAAGAAGTTCCTACTCTTTGATTTAACTGAAAACCGGCATTTAGGTCGATTGATGTACTTTTCAGGGATTGCACTCATCGGTGTAGCGATCTGCGGGGCTTTGATTTACTGGCTATTGCCACTAGTCTGGACATTGGTGACGCTCGTTGCTGCCAGTTTAATCGCCGGCTTAGTCGGCCTTAGCTTTGCAACTAACCTTTAAGATTTACTTTTGGCACTGAATTAGCGTACAATAAAGATGTAAAATTAAATGAGGTGATGACAATGTTACAACAATACAAGCACATTTTGGTCGCAATCGATGGTTCTTATGAAGCTGAACTCGCTTTCCGTAAAGCAGTTGAAGTTGCCCTTCGGAATAACGGACAACTCCACTTGATTCACGTTATCGATACCCGCGCCTTCCAAAATATCTCTAGTTTTGATTCCGCAATGGTTGAACAAGTCACAGAAACAGCTAAGAAAACAATGGACGAATACATCGTGACTGCCAATGAACTTGGCTTAAAAGATGTTGACTATAGCATTGAATATGGCGCACCAAAGAGTTTAATTGCCCGCGAAGTACCCGAAAAGAAAAATATCGATCTCATCATGATTGGCGCAACTGGTTTAAACGCTGTTGAACGTCTCTTGATTGGTTCTGTAACGGAATACGTTACTCGGACCGCCGTTTGCGACGTGCTCGTTGTGCGGACAGATTTAGATAATAAACACGCACTCAACAAGAAACGCAGTAGCATTGGTCACGAAGAAGCATAAATTAGCAATCAAAAAGCCGGGACGCTTATGTCCCGGCTTTTTTTAGTGGTTAACCACTTATTCAGCCAATTGTTGATCAACTTGCACAATAATCTCTGGATGATGCCGGATTAACGCCAATGTTTTAGCAACCGTTAAATCCTGTAAGGCGTTCTCTCGATGAAGCGCATGTTCTGCACGACCAAGAATGAAATACAATGCATCAAGTAAGTAAAGACTTTGCTTATCGATTGCTTCGTCAATCGCAAGCTGAGCGTACTTAATCGCACCTTCATAATCCTTCAATTCAAAAAGAATTCCCGCTAAGTGATTATAAATCTGCAACTCAACTTGGAAATCGGCCATAGCAAGTGGATCAGAATTCTCCAACATTTCAACGGCTTGTTCTGCATAAATCCGTACACGCTCTAAAGCGCCCTTCATCAAATAGGACTTGCTAATGCCGATAATACATAGAATACCGTAAACATCCGTCTGAGAAACAACGTATTGATTGAAGGCACGATTGAAAAAGAAAAGTGCATCGTCCGGTTTATTCTCCAGCAATAACTTAATTTGACCTTGGAAATAATAATACCGTTTGTAATCATCTGTTTTGACCAGTTGATCTGTGTAGATCTGCTGAATCAAATCACGTGCTTTTTTGAATTCATTGGTAAATAACAATGCTTGCACACGACTCAACAAGACGTGTAATTGATCATCTTCTTGCACAATCACTGAGTCCAACGTAATTTCAAGCCGCTTACAAATTTCCAAGAGAATCTTTGTGCTTGGCACCTGTTTTTTTTTCTCAATTAAGCTAATTGTTGCTTGCGTACAAATCCCCTTAGCTAACTCCGCTTGAGACATCCCCCGTGCTTTACGGATTTGTTTTAGTTTATCCCCTAATATTCTCATTTTA
This sequence comes from Latilactobacillus sp. VITA-14, assembly GCF_046580785.1. NCBI lineage: Bacteria > Bacillati > Bacillota > Bacilli > Lactobacillales > Lactobacillaceae > Latilactobacillus > Latilactobacillus sp. VITA-14. The sequence continues at coordinate 172 of NZ_JBJKTM010000011.1, read as the reverse complement.
AATACTCCAATTACATCATTATTTAATTTGGCAAATTACAAGTTTAATCCGAACAAGCCCGGAATCTTTCAATGGCAGTCTGTTGATGATGTATTTTTAATGGTCGTTGATTAATTAGTTCAAGTGCTGCTAGGATCTCATCAGTCGTTACTTGGCTAAAATTGGTCTTTTT